>JBOHYD010000335.1:0-3521 GCA_050737635.1 Luteimonas sp.
CAACAAAGGTGCTCTGGCCCCTGAGTGCTGCTTGTCAATTTTTGGGCAACTGCTACCAAATGGCATGCGAGGGTGGGCCTTGGCCCGTTAATGCAATGCTGGGCCTCGAGCCACCCTACGCGAACAGGTTGCTCGGATACTCCGCTTTCTGCTCGCGCGCGAGCAGGCGCGCGAGACCTTCGGCCGGGGTGATGTCGCCGTGCAGCACATCGCGGACATTGCTGGCGATCGGCAGCTCGACGCCGTGGCGGTCGGCCTGGCGCATGACCTCATCGGCGGTCTGCACCGATTCGACCACCTCGCCGATCTCGCGCACGGCGTCGGCGAGCGTCTGCCCGCGGCCGAGTGCCAGGCCGAGGCGGCGGTTGCGCGACAGGTCGCCGGTGCAGGTCAGCACCAGGTCGCCGAGGCCGGCGAGGCCCATCAGGGTTTCCGGACGGCCGCCGATCGCGACGTTGAGCCGCAGCATCTCGTTGAGGCCGCGGGTGATCAGGCCGGCGCGGGCGTTGAAGCCGAGGTTCATGCCGTCGGCCACGCCGGTGGCCACGGCGAGCACGTTTTTCATCGCGCCGCCGAGCTCGGCGCCGAGCATGTCGTCGCCGGTGTAGACGCGGAACGCCGGGCCGTGCAGGGTGTCGGCGACGAGTTTGGCAAACGCGTCGTCGTCGGAGTGCACGGTCAGCGCGGTCGGCAGGCCGGCAGCGACTTCCTTGGCGAACGACGGCCCGGTCACCACCGACAGCGGCACGCCGTCACCGAGGATGTCGCCGGCGACCTCGTGCAGAAAGCGTCCGGACCCCGGCTCAAAACCCTTGGTCGCCCAGGCGACGCCGGCATGCGCGGGCCGCTGCGGGGCGAGCGCATGCAGGGTGTCGGCAAAGGCATGCGACGGCACCGCCACCAGCACCAGATCGGCATCGCGCAACGCGGCACCCAGGTCGGTGGTCGCGCGCAGCGTGTGCGGCAATGCGATGCCCGGCAGGTAGCGCGGGTTGTGATGCTCAGTATCGACCGCCGCGATGGTCGCGGCGTCGCGGCCCCACAAAACAGTCGCGTGCTTGTGGCGCGCGATCAGCGCCGCCAGCGCGGTGCCCCAGGAGCCCGCGCCGAGCACCGCGACCGCAGCAGCGGTGCCCATGGCTCAGGCGTGGCCGACCGGCTCGCTGTTGGCGAGGTCGCCGTTGCCGATGTCCTTCTGCTGCTCAGCGCGCTGACGCAGGCCTTCGGCGTACAGCGCCTCGAAGTTGATCGGCTGCAGCAAAAACGGCGGGAAGCCGCCGGCCTGGATCAGATCGCCGATCGACTGGCGCACATACGGATACAGCACGTTCGGGCAGTGGGTGCCGAGCATCGCGTCGAGGGTGTTGTCGTCGAAGCCGCTGAGGCCGAACACGCCGGCCTGCTGCACTTCGGCCAGGTACGCGGTCTTGTCGTTGACGGTGCAGGTCAGGGTGACGCCGAGCACGACCTCGAAGGCGTTGTCGTTGAGCCGTTGCACGCGCTGGTTGAGGTTCATCTGCAGCTGCGGCTGCGCCTGCGCTTGCTCGTTGAATACTTGCGGCGCGTTCGGGGCCTCGAAGGAGACGTCCTTGACGTAGATCTTCTCGACGCTGAACTGTGGGCCGGTCGGCTCGGCCGGCACGGCGGCACCGTTGCTGAGAGGCTGGTCGGACATCGCGTGGCACTCCGTTTGAATGAGGTGATGGGGAAAAGAGAGCGATTATTGCATGGCGGATCGATCGGCCAACCCGGATCGCAGAGCGCCGCGCATCGCGACCGCCGGCAAACAGTTCAGCGCTTGCCCTTGACGAGAGGCAGGTCGGCCGCCTGCCAGCCGCCGATGCCGCCATCGAGCACCGACACTTGGGTGAATCCGGCTTTCTTGAGCCGTTTGGCCGCGCCGGCCGCGATCTGCCCGGCCTTGCAGACCAGCACCACCGGCAACGATTTCGCCGCCGCGAGCTGTTTGTTTTCCGGGTCGAACTGGCTCATCTGCACGTTCTTCGCGCCGGGGATGTGGCCTTTTTCGAACTCCGCCGCCGGGCGCAGATCGACGACGAGAGCGTTGTCGCGGTTGACCAGCGCGGTCAGCTCGGCCGGCCGCAGCGACTTGACGCCGCTCAGCAGTCGCATGAGTTCATTGACGATGATCGCGATGGTCAGGCCGACGAGCGCCATCGACAGCAACGGATTGCGAGCGGTGAAAGCCGACAGTTCTTCGAAAGTCACTTAGGTCACGAGGACTGGCACGGGCAAATGCCGCGAGGGCAGCGATTGTCGCATGGCGCGGCGACGCGTCGTGCCGCCGCGATACCGGCGCGTGGATCGACTGCCAGGCCATCTGTGGCCGGGCGTTCATGACCGCGCTCGGTCATTCACCCTGCCAGAGGTCGGGCAGCGGGCCGTCCAGCCACCACGCGCCGGCCTCGGCGTCGAAGCGCCAGCGCTCGAGATAGCGCGTGCCGCGCTCGGTCATGTTGTTGCGGTTGACCACGCCGATCTGGATCTGCCGGACGACGATGCCATCGGCCAGGGTCTGGCTGCCGATGTCGTTGTATTTGGAAATCTGGATCTGTTTGTAGCGCTCGAACTGCATCTCCGTGAGCGGATGGGCTTCGCGGTATTTCGGGTCGACCAGGTTCCACGCACCCTCGAAATCGCCCCAGCGGATCGCCGCCGAATACGCGTATTGCGCCTCGTGCAGCTTGTCGCCCTTGCCGGCGCTCGCGCAGCCGCACAGCCCGGCGGCGACCATCACCGCGGCAAGCAAGGCTCGGAGCAGATTCGGCGTGCGCAGCAGTCGCATATCGAGGCTCGGACGGGATCGGTGCGACATCCTAGGGCCTGTCGGCGCGATCCGGTCAACCCGCCGCGTCAGGGCTGCCGTTTGGCGATCGCCACGTAGCGCGAGCGGCAGTCGCAGGCGATGCCGCCGTCGGGCAGCGCGACCGACGCGAGCAGCGTCGCATGCGCGCGGCCGCGGGCGGCCAGCGTCGACAGAAAGGTGTCCCACGAGCAGTCGTCGGATAGCCGCGACTCGACTTCCAGGTCGGCGAGCAGCGGCTCGCGGTAGCGCACTTCGCTGTGAGCGACAAACACGTCGGCCGCCAACCCGGCCTGCTCAATCTGCAGCATGACCTGCCCCCACGAGGCCAGCGTCATCATCGACACCAGGCTGCCGCCGAATGCGCTGCCCTTGTCGTTGACGTGGCTGGCCAGCGGCGCGCTCAGGCACAGCGTGTCGCCGTCGTAGCTGGCGATGCGGATGCGCATGGGTGCGACCGGCGGTATATCGCGGAACTGGGCGGCGAGGCGTTCGATGGCGGCGGCGTGAGGCATGGCGGTATTCCGGAGATCTTGACGACAAGTTTGCAGAAACGCAGCGACGATCGCACCGGGAGGCAGCGCCGACGGCGACGGCATGCATCGCATCACGCGCGACGACCGACGGCGCACGCTTGCCGGCGCGCGAGGCAGCGACGACAGTGGCGGCATGTCCAGGCAACACACCAGCGCCGCAC
>JBOHYD010000336.1:0-5276 GCA_050737635.1 Luteimonas sp.
GACCGGTCTGCGCCGCCAGTAGACAAGATAGAAGCCGTAGCCGAGGAAACCGGCCGTTCCAGCGACGAACAGCGGTTTGTAGGGCGTGAGTGCCGTGAGGTTGCCGATCCAAGCGCCACCGATGCCGGCACTGAAGAGAACGAGTGGCACGATGCAGCAGGACGAGGCGGCGAGCGCGCCGAGGATGCCGCCGGTGACGATCACACGCTGTCGTGCTATCTGGCTGCGTTCAGGCGCGGAAGGGTCGTGCGCGGCCGGCCCTAGCGCCATCGTTTCAGGACGTGATGCATCGCTATCCATCCTTAGCTCCCATTGCTGAAATGCATGGTGAGGCATAGGGTAAAGCCTGTAGTGACTACAGGCTCAAGAGGAAATTTTGCGATGCGCGATCACGCTGTGGCGAAGGGGCTGCAAAGAGCCGAACTCGCCCGGCGGACGGGCAGCAATCTGGAGACGGTGCGCTACTACGAAAAGGTCGGCCTCCTGCCGGAGCCGCCACGCACGGCGAGCGGCTACCGCAGCTATGACGTGACGCATGAGCGACGCCTTCGTTTTGTGCTGAGGGCGCGCGAGCTCGGTTTCTCCCTGGATGAAATCCGGGCATTGCTGCGCCTAGTGGACGAGCGCGACCAGCCTTGTGCCGAGGCACGCAACGTCGCCGCGATTCATCTCGCCGACGTGCGAACGAAGATGGCCGATCTCAGGCGCATGGAGCGGGTGCTCAAGGATGTCGTTGCGCGATGCGGTGACGGCACGCTGCCGGAATGCCCGCTGATCGAGACGTTGTTCGCTGGATATGTGTAGCCGATCCGAAAACGCGGCGAATCGCCTACTTTACGATTCGTTTCCTACGGTGACGCTAATAGACGGTGGAATTTGGTGCCCCCGGCGCGATTCGAACGCACGACCTTCCCCTTAGGAGGGGGACGCTCTATCCAGCTGAGCTACGGGGGCGGTGGAGTTTTTGTGTTGCCTGTGCAGTAGGTGTGCAGTGAATGGCGATTTTCGCACGAACCGTCGATGTGCCGGAAATCAGCCGCCGGATGCGTGCGCCTCGCCTGCCGTCTCAGGGCGAGCGGGCAACCCAATCCGGCTGCGCTCCAGCCACCACAGCAGCGCGGACACGAACAGCCAGCCGATCAACCACGGCCAGCGCAGGCCGGGCATCGGCACTGGCGCGGGCGCTGCGGATGCTGCGCTGCGCACCAGCGCCAAGGTGGCGTTGCGGGTTGCGGCGGTGCGCAGGCCCGGTGCGTCGTTGGTGTTGCGAACGTAAACGCGCTGCGTGCGATCGCCGTCGCGCAGACGGTGCCAGCCGGCGTTGCGCGGCCAGAAGCCGGCACAGCGGCGTGTCGCCGTCATGGGGTCGATGTGCAAGTTGACGGGCACGGCGGCACGCGCGTTGGTCGCGGCGGTGGCCGGGCTGTCGATGAGTGCGGTGCTGCTGTCGAGGCCGCAGATCGCGACGCGCTCGCCGACACGCGGGTCGGCGTCGATGTCGGCATCCGGCACGCGGCCGGTGCGTGCGAGGGTCTCGAACAGCAGGCTCCACAGTTGCCCGTAGTCGCCGCCGTGTCCGCCGAGTACCAGCCGGTAGCTGTCGCCGATGCCGACGATGCCGATGCGGCCGCGGCCCTGCGCGCGCCATAGCGCCAGTGGCGTATCGCTGGCATCGCGCAGCAGCACGCTGGCGTCGTCGGCATCGAAGCGCTGCGCGCTGCGGGTCAGCGTTGGCAGCGACGTGCGTGCGTCGAGCGTGCCGGTGCGTGCCGCGTCGTGCGGCATAGCGACCGAACCCGATGTCCGATCGGCAGCCAGCCGTACCTCGCTCGCCTGTGTTGATGCCGTCGCGGTGAAGCCGAGCCGCCGCAGCCGCGTGCGGTCGTCCAACGACAGCGGTTCGGGCAGGCGCAGCAGCAGACCGAGTCCGCCGCGGACCGCCTGGTCGAGCATGGCGCGACGCATATCGCCGAGCGACTGCCACGCGCGCTGGTCGAGCACGGCCAAGTCGATCGCGGCCAGCGTTGCCGCGTCGAACGCCGTCGGCGCATCGCCGATCTGCAGCCCGCCGCCGAGGCTGATGCGGGTATCGAGACGCATGCCGGTATCGGTGGCCCAGCGCCGTAGATATTTCAGTTCGGCGTTCGGCGCACCGGCCAGCATCAGCACGCGCGGCGTCGCGCCGGCCTGCACCTGCAGCGCCACGTCGACGCGCTCGATCTCGCGCCGCGCCGCATCGCGGATGCGCAGCTGCCAGGTTGACAGGCCGGGTGTGCGTGCGGTCGCGGTGACGCGGAAGCGGCCGCCCGACAGTGTCTGCGTGCGCGGCAGCGTCGCATGATCGACGAGCGCATCGGACGGATCGAGCAGTTCCAGCGATCCTCCCGGCAGCGCATGAACACGGCCATCGATCGCGAACGCTCGTCCCGCCGGCACGCGCGCCGGCACATGGAGTTCGGCAACGCCAGGCGGCAGCGGAGCCGGCAGAAAATCCAGTGCGCGTCCACGCACCGCATCGCGATCGCGCGCGAGCAGTCCGGCACCGACGATGCGCAGCCGCGTGGTGTCCGGCCAGCGTCGCAGTGCGGTCGCGAGATCGGGCACGCGCTCGGCATCGCGCGCGGACGACGCTTCCGGCAGCGCAATGCGCCGCGCACCGGGCGCAAGCCTTGTCGCCTCCGCGCGCGGCGCATTGCCAGTCAGCACCACCAGGGTGCCGGCTTGGCCCTCGATCTCCGGTGGAAACAGCAGGCCGTACAGCAGTGCGGCGCTGCCGGCCTGCAACAGCAGCAGCGCAGCGCGGCGCCACGGACGCGGACGCGCGTTGGCCGGCAGTCGCGCAAGACGCCACAACATGCGCGCGCTGGCGATCAGCACCACCGCGACCAGCAGCGCCGCGACGACGGTCGATGACATGAGGCTAGTCGACGGCAGCGGCATCATCGCGTCGCCCCGTGAGCGGATGCATCGCGACGCGGCGCGTCGGAGCCGCCAAGCGCGTCGAGATAGGCTTGCCCATCGCGATTGCCGCGATCGCGTGCGCCGACCGCCGCCGGTGGCCGCACGAGGATCGGCCACAGCGCCTTGCGCAGCGCGTCGCGGCAGTCGGCGCAGCGCGGTGTGCGGCGCAGGGCATCGATCGCCGCCGCCAGCGCCAGCGGATCGGCGACGCGCGCGGGATGCGCGAGCGCCCAGCGTTCGAGCGTGTCGATGGCGGCGGCGGCGTCGGCGGCGATCAATGCCGTGCGCTGTGATGCCGATGCGTCGGCGCTGGTTTGCGTAGCACCGCCGCGCGCGCCTGCGCCGGACGCCACGGTATCGATCGCTGCGGTATCGTCCGGCGCCTCCTGCAGCGCGTGCCATGCGGCGGCGGGTGCCGGGTCGATCGCGGTCGCTGCGACTAGAGCGTCGCGCGCGTCGCGAAGGCCGGCGCGGTCGCCGCTGAGCCGTCGCGTTTCGTCGATCGGCGGCGGCGCGACCGCGGTGCGCGCGAGATAGATGCGCGTTGCTTGCTGCACCTCCTTGATAAAGCCGAGCGCCTTGTACGCGAACGGCAGCGCCGCATCGGGCTTGCCGACGCGCAGGTTGACCTCCGACTGCCACATCTGGTCGAGCGCCGCGCGCAGGGTGTCGCGAGTCTGCGGGTCGAGCAGGGTGGTGGCCTCGGGGCCGTCGTGGACATGGCCGAATTCTGCGGTCGCTGAATCGGCGCTGCCGAATGTCGGCGGCGCGACGTTGGCGCGGTCGTGCTCGTGCTCGTGGTCGTCGGCGGCCGCCGCGGCCGGCGCCGGTGCCGGATCGGCATGCCCGTGGTCATCGTCGTGGTTGTCGCCGTCGCGCGCATGCGCGTCGTGGTCGTCTTCGGGACGCGATGGCGCGTCGTCGTTGGTCGGCAGCGTCGGCGCGCCTTGGTCCTCGCCGCCGAGGAACTGGCTGTAGCGCGCGCGCAGCGCACGCTGGTCGGCGCCGATCGCGTCGGAGCGTGTCGCAAATCGCGTGGCGTTGAGCACGCGCTTCTGTTTCTGTAGCGCCTCGGCATCGATGATGATCTGGCGCTGGCTGCGGAAGTACGCCGGCATCGTCCTGGTCAGTAGGCCGTCGAGCCCGGACGATGCAGCATCGGTCTGCGGCGGCCAGCGCAGGATCACGCTCGGACTGCGCGTGCGCTGTGCAGTTGGCGTGCGGTTGTCGGCGACTTCGAGCTGCACGATCAGGTCGTCGCCGGCAATCAGGCCGATTGCGCCGAGGTCGAGGTTGTACGCGTAGCGTCTGCGTGTCGTCGTACCCGAGCCGCCGATGACCAGCGTGCTGGTCCTCGCCTGAATGTTTTCGCCGCTGCCCTCGGTGCGAGTGATGAACAGCCGCGCGGCCGCAGTGAGACCGTAATCGTCTTGCGCTTCGTACAGCAGCGACCAGCGGCGCTGTCCGGCGGCACGCACGCTGAGGCTACGATCGGGCTGCCGCGTGTGCAGCTGCGGCGGCCTGTCGGGGGTGACGTCGATGCGCTGCAGTCGCGACTGCGCATCCGGCAGGGCGGTCGGCAGCGCGATGCGGTACAGCGTCGCGCGGTCGATGTGCTGCGTCGCGGTCCAGCCGTCGCCGTCGCCGTCGCCGTCGCCGTCGCGACGCAGCGGCAATCGTGTGCCGTCGATAAACACCAGTGCTGCCGACATCGGCGCCGGTGCGAAGCGCAGCGTCCAGGTCACGTCGCTGCCGGCGGGCACGGTCGCTGCCAGCGCCGATTGCGCGCGCAGCGGCAGCCCGGTGTAGGTAGGCGGACGCACGGCGAGCCGCTGCGCGACCAGCCGCGGCAGCGCCGCTGCGCCGGTGGCTTGCTGCGGTCCGGTGACGGTGGCGTGGACCGATGGCGCGGCGGACGGCCAGATCAGCACCGCGACGACCACGAGCAGCGCCGCGACGGCGCTCGTCGCGATCGAACGCATGCGCCACGGCGGCCGCAGATCCGGCATCGCGGCAGTCGCCAGCCGCCGCTGCAGGCGCTGCCGCTGCAATCGCTGCAATGCCGATCCTGCCGCCGCGGCATCGGCAAACAGCAGCGCGGCGCTGTCGTCCATGTCGGCGCGCTGCGCATCGAGCCGACGCGCGAGCCAGATGTCATCGAGCTTGCGCGCCGCATGTGCGCTGAGCACGACCGTGGCCAGCGCCAGCACCAGCACCAGCGCCGCGACGATCGGCCACGCCGTCGCTCCGACGTGCCACGCCACAGCGGCGGCGACGCCGAACCACGGCAGCGCGTGCAGCGCGATGTCGAAGCC
>JBOHYD010000337.1:0-3993 GCA_050737635.1 Luteimonas sp.
GACGTGCGCAAGCGGCCGCTGGAGGCCGGGCTGTCGACCGACCTGGTGACGGCGATCCGCAGCGCGGTGGATGCCAATGGCCAAGTGCTGGTGTTCAAGAACCGTCGCGGCTACGCACCGGTGCTGCTGTGCCACGACTGCGGCTGGAACGCGACGTGCGCGCGCTGCGGCACGCCCGCGCACGGCAGCCCGATGACCGTGCACGGCGGCGGCCGACGCCTGCAGTGCCACCACTGCGGCGCGCGGCGGCCGGCACCGCTGGCCTGTCCGGACTGCGGTAGCCTTGCCTTGCAGCCGCAGGGCAATGGCACCGAGCGCATCGAGGAGTTGCTGAGGCAGACATTCGCCGACGTGCCGGTGCTGCGCATCGATCGCGGCAGCACGCGACATCGCGACGCGCTCGAACGCCATTTCGCCACGCTCGGCGCGCAGCCCGGCGTGCTGATCGGCACGCAGATGCTCGCCAAAGGCCACGACCTGCCCAACCTGACCCTGGTGGCGGTGGTCGGCATCGACGAAGGGCTGTTTTCGGCCGACTTCCGCGCCAGCGAAAAGCTCGCGCAACTGCTGATCCAGGTCGCCGGACGTGCCGGGCGCGCGCAGAAACCCGGCGAGGTCGTGTTGCAGACCCATCACCCCGAGCATCCGTTGCTGCACACCCTGCTCAACGGCGGCTATCACGCGTTTGCCGACGGCGAACTCGCGCAGCGCGAGGCCGCGGGTTTCCCGCCGTTCGCAGCGCTGGCGCTGCTGCGTGCGCAAGCGCCACACGCCGATGCGCCGATGCCGTTCCTGCGCGCCGCTAGGGCACTGCTCGAGCCTTACGCGCCATCAAACGACCGCGTTGCCGAGCACCGCAACGCCGCGATCGCACTCAGCGGCCCGTTGCCCGCGCCGATGCCCAAGCGCGCCGGCATGCACCGCGCGCAGCTGCTGCTGTCATCGCCGACCCGCCGCGCGCTGCACGCCGCGCTCGATGCCGCGCTTCCTGGGATCTACGCACTGACCGAAGCGCGCAAGGTGCGCTGGTCGCTGGATGTCGATCCGGTGGATCTGTACTGACGCGGATGAATGTCCGTGGCGACGGACCCCGCACCGTGCCGCAACTGCACCGGCAGGCCGTCGCGACGCTGGTCGAAACCCGACGCCGCGCGACGCCCGGCGTACCGCACATGACGTGATCCGCGCACATCGCGCAGACTGTCGCCTGGCCATTCCCGTGACCGCCATGATCCACGCGACAGCGCACAGCAGCACGATGACCTCTGCGCAGCGCCTGCGCAGCATCTTCAGCGGCTCGGTCGGCAATCTGGTCGAGTGGTACGACTGGTACGCGTACTCGGCGTTCGCGATTTATTTCGCCCCGCATTTCTTTCCGAAGGGCGACCCCACCGCGCAATTGCTCAATACTGCGGCGATCTTCGCGGTCGGCTTTTTGATGCGGCCAGTCGGTGGCTGGCTGATAGGGGTGTATGCCGATCGCCACGGCCGCAAGGCGGCGCTGGTGGCGTCGGTGCTGCTGATGTGCGCGGGTTCGCTGATGATCGCGCTGACGCCTGGCTACGAGACCATCGGCGTCGCGGCACCGACCCTGCTGGTGCTCGCGCGGCTGTTGCAAGGGCTGAGCGTCGGCGGCGAATACGGCACGTCGGCAACCTACTTGAGCGAGATGGCCGAACGCCGCCATCGCGGCTTCTGGTCGAGCTTCCAGTACGTGACCCTGGTGATGGGGCAACTGGTCGCGCTGGCGCTGCTGATCGTGCTGCAGCGCGCGCTGCTCAGCGAGCAGCAGCTCAACGACTGGGGCTGGCGGATTCCGTTCGTGATTGGCGCACTGCTCGCGGTGACCGCGCTGTATCTGCGCCGCAGCATGCGCGAGACCGAATCGTTTGCCGCCAGCGCAAAAATCCCAGGCCAGGCATCCACGCAGGGCAGCGGTCTGCGTGCGCTGCTGCAGCATCCGCGCGAAGTGCTGACCGTGATCGGCCTGACGATGGGCGGCACGCTGTCGTTCTACACGTTCACCACCTACCCGCAAAAATTTCTGGTCAACACCGGCGGCTTCAGCAAGGCCGATGCGACCCTGGTGTCGGCGGCGTCGCTGTTCGTGTTCATGGCGCTGCAGCCGCTGGTCGGCGCCTTGTCGGACCGTATCGGGCGGCGTCCGATCCTGATCGCGTTCGGCGTGCTTGGCACGCTATGCACCTACACGGTATTGAGCGGCATCGCCGCGTCCACCACGCTGTGGGGGGCGTTTGCGTGGGTGATGACCGGCCTGCTGATCGTCAGCGGCTACACCGCGATCAACGCGGTGGTGAAGGCCGAGCTGTTCCCCGCGCACATCCGCGCGCTCGGCGTCGGCCTGCCGTATGCTCTGACGGTGTCGATCTTCGGCGGCACCGCCGAATACATCGCGCTGTGGTTCAAGCAGGCCGGCCACGAGGAATATTTCTACTGGTACGTGACCGCGTGCATCGCGGCATCACTGCTGGTCTATGCATCGATGCGCGACACGCGTACGCATTCGCAGATCGATCGCGATCACGCGTAGGCGCTCGGCATTCCTGCCGCTCGGCGCGCCGAGAGCCATTACCGCTAGAGTTGTGCGATAGGCACATCCGCCGATGCGCGCGCCGCATCGCCGCGCGCACGCCTGCTCGGCCACCGCTCAGCCGCGATCGATGCGGCACGCGTAGCAGCCGCGACGGGCGTTGTGCACGTGCAGGAAATCGATGCGCGGGTCGGCGAGGAACCGTTCGATGAGCGCGTCCAGATCGACGCCATCGACGACCTCGCATCGCGCATCCAGCCGCCGGCATCGTAGCCGCGCACCGACAGCAGCCGGCTGCGCTGCTGCTCCGGGATCGCGTTGCGGACGCGCGCGCTTGCCTGCGCGGTCTCGCGCACGAAGATCGGCCCTTCGGCGCGATACGGCGTGTCGCCGTCGAGGTGCCGCCACGGCAACAGCAGCGGTTTCGCCGGGCTCGGCGTCTTCGAGGGTGACGCGGCACGGAAATCCGGGCTTGACGTCGACCCGCATGCGCGCCGCAGCGTGTGCGCGCAGCGCCGCATCATCGAGACCGAAAAGAGGTTGGAATGATTGCAGCGCGAGGCCGCTGACGACGTAATCCATGGCCCATTCCCGAGGTGGAATGCCGACCATGGTGCGGACGACGGCGCTGTCGCGCTATCCGCATCTTGCGCGCGACCGCGGTCCGTCCACGTTCGTGCGGCGCAAACGCGAACGGCCCGGTTTTCCCGGGCCGTTCGATCCGATCACTGCGCCAAACTGCCGTTCCGATCAGGCCGCGAACAGCGCCTTCATCTTCTTCAGCGCATTGGCTTCGACCTGGCGGATGCGTTCGGCCGACACGCCGTATTCGTCGGCCAGCTCCTGCAGGGTGATCTTGCTGTCGTCGTCGAGCCAGCGGCGCTTGATGATGTCGCGCGAGCGCGCGTCGAGCTGGCTCAAGCCCTCGCGCAGCAACGCAAGCTTGTGGCCCTCGCTGTCGGTACGCTCGTAGGCCTGCGACGGGTCCTCGCCATCGGCCATCAGGTACGCCGCCGGCGACGGCGGCGCGTGGTCGTCGTCGTCCGCGGTCGGCGCGTCGAAACCGATGTCACGACCGGACAGCCGCGACTCCATCTCGACGACCTCGCGCTCGGACACATTGAGATCGGCGGCGACCACGCGCACTTCCTCGGCGTTCAACCAGCCTAGGCGCGTCTTGCTCTTGCGCAGGTTGAAGAACAGCTTGCGCTGCGCCTTGGTGGTGGCGACCTTGACGATGCGCCAGTTCTTGAGGATGAACTCATGCATCTCGGCGCGAATCCAGTGCACCGCAAAACTGACCAAGCGCACGCCGACGGCCGGGTCGAAACGCTTGACCGCTTTCATCAAGCCGATGTTGCCTTCCTGGATCAAGTCGCCGAGCGGCAGACCGTAGCCGTTGTAGCCGCGCGCGACGTGCACGACGAAGCGCAGGTGCGAAT
>JBOHYD010000338.1:0-3021 GCA_050737635.1 Luteimonas sp.
AGCGTGACCATGCCTTCGGGATACAGCAGCACGTGGGCGGCCTGCACCGGTTCGAACTGCAGCCGGAAGCCGTGGCCGATGCGCGGCACGCTGTCGGCGGCGAACGCGTGTGCGGCATCGCTCATGCCGCCTCCCGCACGCCGTATTTCAGCGCCATCAGGTCGTTCATCGTCCATAGGACGTCGAGCTTGAAGCGCAGGATGTCGAGCGCGCGGTCGCGCTGTGCCGGCGTGACGAAATGAGCGAGCGTCACCGACAGCGCGAGGTCGACGTCGATGCGCGCCTGTGAGATGCGGTTGCGGAAATACTGCAAGCCGCCGGTGCCGATCCACGGATAGTGCTGCGGCCAGGTCGCCAGACGCTCGCCGTGGATCTTCGGCGCAAACAGTTCGGTCAGTGACGAGCACATGCCTTCCTGCCAGGGCGCGCGGCGCGCGAAATCCAGATACGTATCGACCGCGAAACGCAGGCCGGGGATCACATGGCGCAGGTCGACGATTTCCTCGCGCGTCAGACCCACCGCCTCGCCGAGCCACAGCCAAGCCTCGATGCCGCCGGCATCGTCGCCGTGACCGTCGTGGTCGAGAATGCGCTGCAGCCATTGCCGACGCATCGCGCGGTCGTCGCAGTTGGCGAGGATGGCGGCGTCCTTGCGCGGAATGGTGATCTGGTAGTAGTAGCGGTTGGCCACCCAGCCGCGGATCTGCTCGGGCGTCGCGCGGCCCTCGTTGAGCATGCGGTTGAACGGGTGGTGGATGTGGTACTCACGGCCGGCGTCGCGCAGACGCGCCTCGAAGCCGGCATGCGCGGACGCCGCGGCGGTGTCGTGCGCAGGCGCGCGGGGCGCGGCGGCGGCATCGGCCTCATTCGAGGGAACTGCATTCACAGGAGTATCTCCATGCCGTCGTACGCCAGTTCGATGCCGGCATCGCGCAGCACGGCGTGTTCGGGACCGCTCTCGTCGAGCACCGGATTGGTGTTGTTGATGTGGATCAGCACCTTGCGCGTGGTCGCGGGTAACTTTGCCAACCATTCGAGCATGCCGCCGTCGCCCGACTGCGGCAGATGCCCCATCGCGCGCGCGCGTTTGCCGACGATGCCCTGCGATGCCATCTCGTCGTCGCTCCAGCAGGTGCCATCGATCAGCACGCAGTCCGCTGCCTGCATCGCGGTCCAGACGTGCGGTTCGATCTCGCCGAGCCCCGGTGCGTAGAACAGTTTGCGTCCGCCGGCGAGCGACTCGACCAGCAGGCCGATGGTGTCGCCGGCCACCGGCGCGTCGCGGTGCGGCGAATATGGCGGCGCGTTGCTGCGCAGCGGCAGCGCGGTGACGCGCAGGCCGGGAACCTCGGGGATGAGGAAAGGCGTCCGGTCGAGCGCGATCGGCTGCCAGTCGACGCCGCAATAGTGGCCGAGCAGCGGCAGCAGCGGATTGCCGCGCGTCAGGTCCTCGTGCACCGCCGCCGTGCACCAGACGCGGTGCGGTTGGCGGTGTTCGCGCAGCATGGTCAGGCCGGTGGCGTGGTCGACCTGCGCGTCGAGCAGGCAGATCGCGGCGATCGCGGTGTCGCGGATCGCGCGTGCCGGCTGCAGCACGGGCGTGCGCTGCAGCTGGGTGAGGATGTCGGGCGAGGCGTTGCACAGCAGCCAGCGCTCGCCGTCGCCGCTCAGCGCGATCGACGACTGCGTGCGTGCGTGTGCATTGAGCGTGCCGCGGCGCAGGCCGTCGCAATTGCGGCAGTTGCAGTTCCACTGCGGGAATCCGCCGCCGGCAGCGGAGCCCAGCACGGTGACCCGCAGCGCAGTCGCGCGCTGCGGGTCAGGTGGCTGCGGACGCGCGGCATCCTGTTTGGCAATGGCGGCGGCGCGCAGCATCGCGGGTCAGCGGTTGGCGATGTACATGGTGATTTCGAAGCCGAAGCGGCGATCGATGGCACACGGGGTTTCCCATTTCATGGCGTGACTCCTGGTCGGTGGACAAGCGGGATGCAGCGCGACGCGGAGAAGCCGTCGTCCGCCCTGCCCATCGACTGTACACTGCCGGGCATGCCGCGTGCTTCGCCCGAATGCCAAGTTAGGCTCACGACTTTCTGTATCCCCCGATCCGCGTATGGCCTACGGCACCCGCTCGGCTAGCATCGGCGCACGATGCGCAATCCTTTTCGACACGCGACCCCCGGCACCGATGCCGTCACCGGCTGGCTCGAGGTCGGCGACGGCCACGGGGTGTACTTCGAAGACCGCGGACCGCGTGACGCGCCGGTCGCGCTGCTGCTGCACGGCGGCCCCGGTTCGTCGTCGACCGCCCGCCAGCGCGACTGGCTCGACGCAGCGCGCTGGCGGGTCGTGCAATTCGACCAGCGCGGCTGCGGCCTGAGCACGCCGCTCGGCGGCACTGCCTGCAACGACACGCCCGCACTGATCGCGGACATCGAACGTGTGCGCGCGCATCTGCGCATCGAGCGCTGGCTGGTCGGTGCCGGATCCTGGGGCGCGGCGCTGGCGCTGGTGTATGCGGCGCAGCATGCGACGCGCGTGACCGGCCTGGTACTGCGCGGCAGCTTCCTCGCATCGCAGGCCGATCTCGACTGGTTTTTTCACGCTGTCGCCGCACTCGCGCCCGATGCGCATGCGGCCTTCATGGCGGCACTGCCGCGGCGCTGGCGTGACGACCCGCTGACGTATCTCGCCGCGCGATTTGCGCGTGTCGATCCGGCCAATGACCAGCCGCTCGATGCCGCCGCGCGCCCGATGCGCCGCGCGCTCGCGCTCGCGCTGGCCTGCCAGCGCTACGAGACCGCGCTCGACGGCGGTGCGGCCGATGCCGTGCAACCGCCAGCCGACGCCGCGCGGCGGCTGGTCGCGCGCTACCGTGTGCAGATGCACTATCTCGCGCACGGCTGTTTTCTCGACGACGACGCGGTGCTGCGCGCGGCCGCCGCGCTCGACGGCATCGCTGTGGCCATCGTCCACGGCGAACACGATCTCACCTGCCGCCCGGCCAATGCCCATGCACTGCAG
>JBOHYD010000339.1:0-3821 GCA_050737635.1 Luteimonas sp.
CATCTTCTCAAGAGTTGAAGCCTCCTCAAATCCCGGGGCGGTTCACAAAAGGGGGCGGGCTGGACTTTTCGCAAACCTTAAGCTTGCACTGACCAGCGGCACCTGGCGCTTACCGCGGTTGATGCGACAGGTGGGAAATCAGTTGCGGCTTTGTAGAGCCGATCGTGTTTTTTTGCTGCGGTGCGCCGGCATGCTCGGCACACAACGCCGACGTCGCAGGATGCAGACTTGCGCTGTGCGCATGCGCTTGCGATGTCCGCATGCACACCCACGCTGCGTTGCACCTCCGAAGGACACGTCATGGCCACGATTAGCACCCCCGCGCCGCTCGCGCCGGCACCGACCACGCTGCAGTCGCGCTTGCGGCTGCTCGACGCGCGCCCCGACACCGCGGATTTCCGCGATCGCATGTTTGAACCAACGCTTGTCGATGTGCCGGTGACCGTGCCGCTGTCGGTTCACCGCAAGCGCAAGGTACCGGTGCTCGACCAGGGGGAAGAGGGCGCGTGCACGGCGTTCGGACTGGCGAGCGTCGCGCACACGCTGCTGCGCACGCGCGCGTCCGGTGCCGACACCACCCGGATCAGTACGCGGATGCTCTACGACATGGCCAGGCGCAACGACGAGTGGCGCGGCGAGAGCTATTCCGGTTCCAGCTGCCGCGGTGCGATCAAGGGCTGGCACCGTCACGGCGTGTGTTCGGAAGCCGCGTGGCCCTATGTGCCGGGCGCGCAGCTGGAGCCGTACACCGACGCACGTGCCAGGGATGCGCAGCGCCATCCGCTCGGCGCCTACCTGCGCGTCAACCACAAGGATCTGGTGGCGATGCATGCGGCGTTCGCCGAGGTCGGCGTGCTGTACGCGTCGAGCGCGGTGCACGCCGGCTGGGAGGCGGTGACGGCCAACGGCCGCATCGCGTGGACGCAGCAGCCGGTGATCGGCTATCACGCCTACGCGATCGTCGGCTACGACCGTGACGGCTTCTGGATCCAGAACTCCTGGGGCGATACGTGGGGCGACGGCGGCCACGGCTGGGTCAGCTACGACGAATGGCTGCAACGTGGCACCGACGTGTGGGTTGCGCGTCTTGCGGTGCCGGTGCATCTGCAGCGTGCGCAGTCGGTGGCGGTGAGCAACTCGTCGCTCGGCCGGCAGTCGGCCGGCTATGCGCAGGCCGACCTGCGTCCGCACATCGTCAGCCTCGGCAACAACGGCATGCTGCGCGACAGCGGCCGCTTCGGCACCACCATCGACGACGTGCGCAACATCGTCCGCCAGGACATGCGCAAGACGATGCAGACCTGGAACAAGAAGCGCGTGCTGCTGTACGCGCACGGCGGCCTGGTGCCGGAGGACTCGGCGATCCAGCGCGTTGCCGACTACCGCCAGACCCTGCTCGCGCAGGAGATCTACCCATTGTGCTTCATTTGGAAGACCGACTTCTGGACCACGCTCGGCAACCTTCTGCGCGATTCGGCCAAGCCGCGCAGCGAGGGGGTGTTCGAGAAGGCCAAGGACCTGTTGCTCGACCGTCTCGACGACACCCTCGAACCGCTCGCGCGCGCTGCCGGCGGCCGCGCGATCTGGAGCGAGATGAAAGAGAACGCGCTGCTGGCGACGACGGCGGTCAAGCGCGGTCCCGACGGCGGCCTGCAGGAATGCGGCGGCGCGGCGTTGGTCGCGCGGCTGTTGCATGCGTGGATGGGCGAGGACGCCTCGGTCGAGCTGCATGTCGCCGGCCACAGCGCCGGCTCGATCCTGATGGCACCGCTGGTGCAGTTGCTGACGTCGTCCGGACAGATCATCAGCGGCCCTGCCGCCGGGATGCTCGGCATGGGGGCGCGCATCGCTAGCGTCAACTTATGGGCACCGGCGATCACCATGGATGCCTTCCTGATGAGCTACGTGCCGGCGATCGAAGCCGGCGCGATCGATCGCAGCTGCCTGTTCACGCTCACCGACGCCGCCGAAAACGACGATCACTGCGTGCGCATCTACAACAAGTCGCTGCTGTACTTCGTCGCCCACGCCTTCGAGCAGCAGGCGCGCAGTTGGATCGAGAAGCGCTTGAGTCAGGGCACGCCGATCGCCGGCATGGCGCGCTTCATCGCCGCGAAGAACGTCGAGGACCAGGCCTTCGGCTACCAGCGCGTGCATGCGCTGTTGAAAAACGGACGGCTCGATTGGGTGCAGGCACCGACCTCGCGCGAGCCCACGGGCTCGCCGAACGCGTCGGATGCGACCTCGCACGGCGGCTTCGACGACGATCGCGCGACGATCGACGCCACCGTCGCGCGCATCCTCGGCAAACGCAGCGCGCCGGTCGGCTTCGAGGCGAACCGCTCGGAGGCCGGCTTGCGCGACCGCCGTGAGGCGCTGATGCGAGCGATCGACGGCTGAGGAGCGGTTGCCATTGTCGGGAAGGCGCGTCGCGGCGATGACCGCGGCGGACCTTATCGAATACCTCCAACGCCGGAGCCTTGCACGCTTTGCCAGCGATAGTGCATTGCGCGTGCTTTCCGACGCAGCCACCGACGCTTAGCGCAACGCGCCAGCCTCGGTCAGCGCGGCGATGCGCCGCTGTTCGGCAGGAGTGAATGACGCGAGTAACTGCCGAGACAGCGCCACGCGCTGTGCGTCGGTCAAATTACTGCGCCGCTGCAGTGCGGCTCGCTGTCGAGCGTAGGTCTGCGCGCGGTCGTTCCACTGTGCACGCTGCCGGTCAAGTGTTTCGAAACGCTCCGCCGCCGCGGCCCCGAGCAGCGCACTGCGTTCGGCATGGCGCTCCGTGGCACTCGCGCCGTCGCGGGCGAACTGGGTATCGAGTGCGCTGATCTGCACGCGCAGCGCGGCATCGTGGCGCGCTTGGGCGTAGCCGGGTGAGGCGGCATCCAGTGATTGTTGCAGCACGGCGCGCTGCGCGGGATCGGCGTGCATCTGCTTGAGCGCCAGCACGCGTCGTGCTTCGGTTTCCTCCTCGCCGAAGAAGCCGTCCGCCGCGTCGCGGCCCAGCAGCCGCACGCGCAGTGCATGCACCGCATCCAGCCGCGCACGCAGGTCGCTTATGTCCGCCAGTCGTGTGCTGGCTCGCAAATACGCGGCATAGCGGTCGAACCACGCGAGTACCGCCGCCGCTCGTGCCGGGGTCATCCGCAGCGCTAGGTCGCGCTGCAATCGCGTGTGGATAGTACCGATGTCCTGCTCGCCGAGCGCAGCGAGATACCAGTCGAACAGCCGCCGCAGCTCCGCATCGGTCACCAGCTGGCCATTGGCATCGAAACGCACGCCGCCGTCGGGCGTGGTGCCGCGCAGCGAGGCGGGCAGGGCGTTAGAACGCGGGATGCCTTGCGTGGCCGGCGGCGCTGACGAGCGCACCGCCGCCGATACCGGCGACGCTGCCTGATGACTCGTGCTGCGCGGCATGAGCCATGCGCCGACGGCCATCGCGATCAGCACGATCGTCGCGAGGATCGCCGCGCCTTGCCTGCTGAGTGACATCAGCCGACGTGCCCGATCACGCGACGTATCCGGATGACGCCAACGCTCACAGCCCTGCCGCTTTCAAGCGGTTGGCCTGGCTGCGGTAAAAGCTCACCGGATCGGGCGCAAGCACGCCGCGCAGCGCCAGCGTTTGGTTGACCTCGTCGAGGTGGTTCCACGGATAGTCGTCGCGTAGCACCGTGCCCCAGTGCGACGAGCAGCGTCCGACCAGGCCGTCGTTCTGCTCACCGTCGAATGCCAGTGACGACGGACCGAGACCATAGTCGATCGGATCGAGCGGATTGGTCAGCACCGAGGTACCGCCTGCGGAGTAATAGCGC
>JBOHYD010000340.1:0-4079 GCA_050737635.1 Luteimonas sp.
GAACCTATCGGCTATATACCGCCTGCAGAGGCTGAGGCAAACTACTATCGGCAACTCGCCAGTCACGCCGTCCCAAGGGCTGCATGACTTAAACCAAACAGCCTCCACGAAATCCGGGGCGGTTCACGGTTGCGGTGGCTCGCGCGTGTCGAGATGCGGTGAGGATGGCCCCGCTACGCGCGCGCTTGCGCGCGCAAGTGCGACCGCGCGACCATGCGCGGGTCAGTCCCTGGAATGCCTGCCCATGGAAATCGCCGATCGGCGCGTCGTCACCGTCCACTTCACGCTCACCAATGGCCATGGCGATGCGATCACCAGCACGCGCGGGCACGCGCCGCTGACCTATCTGCACGGCACCGGCACGATCGCACGCGGGCTGGAACGGGCGCTGGACGGCAAACAGCCGGGCGACACGTTTAGCGTGACCGTCGCTCCCGAGGACGGCTTCGGTGTGCGTCACGAGGCGTTGCAGCAGACGCTGCCGCGCAGCCTGCTGTCGGCATCCGCGCCGCCGCAGGTCGGTGCGCGATTGAAGGCGGAAACCGCGCGCGGGCCGCTCGATGTGGTGGTCACCGCGATCGACGGCGACCTGCTGACCGTCGATGGCAACCACCCGCTCGCCGGCCGGCCGTTCCACGCCGAGGTGGAGGTGATCGACGTGCGCCTCGCCACGCCGCAGGAAGTGCAGTTCGGTCTTGCTTGATCGGGGGCGAGCGGTGGGCTGGACGGCCTTGTCGGGCCCTCCAACGCAGACTGAAAACGACCGCACGGATGCGGCCTGGGTCATCTTGCCGTTGCGGCTCAGTGCATCGCCCAGCCGCACCACCGCAGTTGGCAGGGCGATGGCGGAGGCAGTCGCTTGCAGAACGAGATCTGGATTGCGCGCCACTCGCGCACTGAGCGTGAGCATGAGGGGTCACAATTCGGTCGATGCGTGTGGATCGAGCGGTCGATCTGAGGCGCGGGGCACGGTTCCGGCGATCCGCTTCGATGGCAAACGCCGACGCGGGCGCTGTGCCCGGCCATGGCCTAAAATGGCCTCATGAACGCCGCTGCGCCTCACGCCCTCGCCAACCAGTTGCTGATCGCGCTGCCGTCGCTGAGCGACCCCAATTTCCACCGCTCGGTGGCGCTGATCTGCCAACACGACGACGACGGTGCGATGGGCGTGGTGGTCAACCGGCCGTCCGAATACACGCTCGGCGACGTGTTTGCGCAGATGGGGATCGAATCCGCCGACGACGCGCTGTGCGAGCGGACCGTGCTCGCCGGCGGGCCAGTGCATCCCGAACGCGGCTTCGTGCTGCACGACGGCGACCGCGAGTGGGATTCGACATTGGTGGTTGCCAACGGACTGTACGTGACCACTTCGCGCGATGTGCTTGAGGCGATCGCGCGCGGCGACGGCCCGCAGCGTGCCATCGTCGCGCTTGGCTGCGCCGGCTGGGGCGCGGGGCAACTGGAGTTTGAGCTCACCGAAAACAGCTGGCTGATCGCGCCGGCGGATGCCGAGTTGCTGTTTGACACGCCGCTCGACGCGCGCTGGCAGGCCGCCGCCGGTCGCATCGGCGTGGTCGACATCACCCGCGTCGCCGACTACGCCGGGCACGCATGAGCGTCGTGCCGACCGCGAGCACGATGCGCCGCGACGGCACGGTGCTCGGTTTCGATGTCGGCGCGCGGCGCATTGGCGTTGCGGTCGGCAGCGCGTTTGGCCATGGCGCGCGCGCGCTGGCGGTGATCGACGTGCACGGCGAACACACCGATTGGCCGGCGATCGACAGGCTGCACAAGGAATGGCAGCCCGATGGCTTCGTGGTCGGCGATCCGATGACCCTCGACGGCGGTGACCAGCCGATCCGCGCGCGCGCGCATGCGTTCGCGCACGCGCTGCGAGCGCGCTATGCGCTGCCGGTGGTGCTGGTCGATGAGCGCTCAAGTTCGATCGAAGCCGCGCAGCGGTTTGCGATCGACCGCGCCGAAGGCCGCCGTCGCCGCCGCGACGCGGTCGCGCTCGATGCGGTGGCCGCAGCAGTGATCGTCGAGCGCTGGCTGGCGGCGCCGCAGGATGCGGTGGCGGTGCCATGAGGGCGGCATGGCTCTGATGCAGGGAGAAAGCAATGCACCCGCCAACCCACCAATACCGATGACTCTCCAGCGCCATCGCGACGGCCGACTGCGCCATCTGCTGACCCTCGACGGCCTGCCGCGCGATACGCTGCTCGCGCTGCTCGACCGCGCGCAGGGGTTGATCGACGGCGATGCCGCCGGCGACATGCTCGCCGGCACCGCGGTGTGCACGCTGTTCTTCGAGCCGTCGACGCGGACGCGGCTGAGTTTTCAGCGCGCCGCGCAGCGCCTCGGGGCCGACGTGCTCAACTTCGATGCATCGACCTCGTCGACCACCAAGGGCGAAAGCGCGCTCGACACCTTCCGCAATATCGAGGCGATGGGCGTCCGCGGCTTTGTGGTGCGCCATGCCGACAACGGCGCGGTCGCGGCGCTGGCTGCACGCGCGCAGTCCGGCACCGCGCTGCTCAACGCCGGCGACGGCCGCCACGCGCATCCCACCCAGGGCTTGCTCGACATGCTGACCCTGCGCCAGGCCAAGGGCGCCGATTTCAGCCGGCTCACCGTGCTGATCGTCGGCGATGTCAGGCATTCGCGCGTCGCGCGCTCGGACCTGCAGGCGCTGCGCACGCTCGGTGCCGGTGCGCAGCGGTCGATCGAGATCCGCGTCTGCGGCCCGGCGGCGCTACTGCCCGACGACGGCACGCTCGACGGCTGCGTGGTCAGCGATGATTTGAATGCCGCGCTCGACGGCGTCGATGCGGTGATGATGCTGCGCCTGCAGCGCGAGCGCATGGCCGAAGGCCTGGTGACGTCGCTCGACGACTACCACCGCGACTACGGGCTGACCGTGCCGCGCCTGGCGCGCGCCGCGCGCGATGCGGTGGTGCTGCATCCGGGACCGATGAACCGCGGCGTCGAGATCGACGACGCGGTCGCCGACGGCGCGCAGTCGCTGATTCTGACCCAGGTCGCCAACGGCGTTGCGCTGCGGATGGCGGTGCTGGAAGCCCTGCTGGGCTGAATTCAAAGTGTCTTCGGCGCCCTTTGCTGCCGCCACAACCACGTCCAGAACTCCGCTGTGGCATAGGCCGGGTCCCAGGAGTTGTGGTTGGCGTTCGGAAACTCGGTGTAGCGCGCATCGGTAGCGTTGGCGGCTTTCAATGCGGCGGCCATGTGTCGCGATTGGTCGGGCAGGACGATGTCGTCCTTGGCGCCGTGGAAGATCCAGATCGGCGTGTCGCGTAGGCGGCGCGCGGTTTCGGCGAATGGATCGGCGGCGCCGGCGACATTGCGCACCGCCAGGCTGGGCCGGCCATTGGCGCGGGTGATGCCGCCGCAAACCGGCGCGAGAGCCGCGAAACGCCCGGGTTGCATCAACGCGAGTTCCCAGGTGCCGTAACCGCCCATCGACATGCCGGTCAGATAGGTGCGGCTGGCGTCGCCGCCGAATTCGCGCGTCGCCGCATCCAGTGTGGCGAACGCGAGCACGGCGTTGTCGCTCCATTCTTCGCCGTCGGGCACTTGCGGGAAGACAACGATCGCCGGGAAAGCGTCCGCCTGGACGCGCAGGTAAGGCCCCAATCCCGCCAGAGCGGGCTTGAGGCCATCGTCGCCGCGCTCGCCGGAGCCGTGCAGGAACAGGATGACCGGCCGCTTGCCGCCGGAAGCCGGCTGCGCGGGCACGAACACGCGGTAGCGGTGGACCTCGCCATCCACGAGCGCTTCGCGCGACACGAACGGGCCGTCATCCGGGGGCATCGGGGCCTTTGCGCATCCTACGAGCGCGATCATCAACGCAGCAGTCGTCACTTTAAAGCCGAAATCCATCGCCAACTCCAGCAGGCCTACGACGCAGCCTTCGCGTCATGCTCGGCCAGCTGCTTGCGGCTGGCAAGCCGGCGCCAGGGTTCTTGATGCGACGCTCAAGCCGTAGGAGCGCCCCATGGACGCGATAGGGCTCTCCCGGTAACGCAGGGCAATCGGGTGAACAAGTTACCGTAACTACC
>JBOHYD010000341.1:0-11857 GCA_050737635.1 Luteimonas sp.
GCCGAGGATCGCGGCGGCCTGCACTGGCAGCGCATCGCCATCGCGGACGGGATCGATGCGCATGGCCGCGCTCATCGCAGCACCCCGCCACGAGGCCGGCCGCCCGCGAGCCAGCGTTCGATCGCAAACAGCAGTGCGATCAGCGCGATCAGCCAGCCGTCGAGTGGCCGCGGTGTTTCCGCGAATGCCGTCGCGCCGGTGAGCGGCGCGTAATCTTGCGCATCGACGCGGCCGGGCGCAGGCACCGAAGCGGCGAACAGCGCGCGCAGGTGCTGGGGAAACCTCGCGTCGAGCAGCTGCGGCATCGCCACCGGCGACAGCGGCCGCGCCCACTGCAGCACGCGGCCGCGGCCGAGCGCCGATTCGCGCACGAGCGCGATGCCGTTGTCGTCGCGCCAGCGCGTCGTGGCCATGGTTGTCGTGGGCAAAACCGCATCGGCGGCGATCAGCGCGCTGCCGCCAGCGGCGATCCAGTCGCGAACTACTTCGGGAAGTGCGCCCGCAGCAAGCCAGATCAGGTTCGGCGTATCGGCGTCGAGCGGCGCGTTGATTGCGGCGAAGCGCATGGCGGATGCCGAGGCGGCCTGCGCGCCAGTCGCGGCTGGTCGCACAGTGCTGCCGGGCGCTGTCGTCGCAGCGCTGGCATCGCGGGATATGTCATCCGCCGGCAGGCGCTCGCGGTTGGCGATCGCTGCGCTGATGCTGCGCGATCGTGCCGTCGACCAGACGACGTCAACCGCGCGCAGATAGCGTAGCGCGGGATCGCGATCGCTGGCGCTGCGCACCATCACCCGTGGTGGCGGTGCGCTGTAGGTATCGGTGTTCGCGGACGACGCGCTGCGCGCTGCCGCAGTGGACGCATCGGGCACCACTTGCCAATCCACCCATCGGCTCAACCTCGGTCGTTCGGCATCCGCGCCGTCGAGCGTCTGCGGTGTCAGCACGGTCAGCGGCGTGCCAGCCGGCAGCATGGCGTCGAGTTCGCGCAGCAGGCTGGCGGTTGACGACGCCGCGGACGCGGCAGCCGATACAGCGCTGCCGGACTGCGAAACGTGTAGCGCATCGATGTCGGGAAACCCCGGTGCCAGCCAGCGCAACTGCGTCGACGCATCCGGCGCTGCCGCGCGCAGCTGTGCTGCGGTGATCGGCGGTGTCGCCACCAGCCACGGCCTGCGATCCGGCGCGCCAAACAACACCGGCCGCGCGAGCAGTGCGGCGATCGCCGCGATCAGCAGCAGGCGCAACAGCAGCAGCGGCCAGTCGTCGAAACGCAGGCGGCGTCGCGGACGCGATATCGCGCTCAGCCAACGCAATGCGGCAAAGTCGGTGATGCGGTGCTCGCTGCGCCGTGCGAGATGGATCAGCAGGGGCAGCAGCCACGCCGCCAGCACCGCGAACCCTAACGGCAGCAGCCATGCCAAGCTCATCTGCGTGCCGTGCCGAAGTGTGCACCGAACAGCCGCTGCAGCGGCGCGTCGAGCGGCTGGTCGAGCACGTAGGTCGCGTGGCGGATGCCGGCAGCGGCGAATCGCGTCGCCAATGCGGCGCGGGCGTCGGCGAATCGCGCGAGAAAGCCCTCGCGCACCGCCGCACCGTCGCCGAGCACGTCGTCGTCGGTTTCCGGATCGCGAAACCGATGCCCGCCGCGAAACGGAAAATCGCGTTCCTCCGCGGTGAGCAGCTGGACCGTCACCATCTCGCGACGCGCCGCGGCGAAACGTTCGGCCAGCGACACCACGCCGTCATCGAAGCAGTCGCTGAGCAACAACACCAGCGCGCGCGCGCCGATGTGCTGCCACAGCGGACGCAGCCCCGCCGCGTCCGGCCATGCACCGCGCGGCTGCAAAGCCGCGAGTTCGAGCAGGCAGCGATCGCGGTGGCGCGCACCGACATTGGCCGCCAGCAGGCGCACGCTGCCGCCGCCGGCGCTGGCAATGCCGAAGCGGTCGCCCTGACGCAGCGCCAGCTCGACCGCGCACGCGGCGATCGCACGCGCGGCATCGAGCCGCGACCAGCCGGCGCGCGCGGCGTCGCCCTGTGCCATCGAGGCGCTGGCGTCGATCAACAGCCATACCGTCAGTGGGCTGTCGCGCTCGGCCTCGCGCACGTAGTAGCGATCGCAACGCGCGTACAGCTTCCAGTCGACCTGACGCAGTTCGTCGCCGGGCTCGTAGGCGCGGTATTGCGAAAACTCCAGCCCCGCGCCGCGATTGACGCTGCGGTGCATGCCGTAGCCGTGCGCACCGGCATCGCGGCGCGTGGACAGCTGCAAGGTCTTCAGCCGCGCGCGGACGTCGGGCGGGATTAGGCGGGCGAATGCGTCGCTCATCGGCTTAGCGACCGGACGCGGCGGTTGCGGCTTGCGGCAATCCGCACGCAGGACATTGCTGACCGGTGGTCGCGACGCGCTTGCCGTCATTCCGGCGCACGTCGGGACCCAGCGGGATGCGACAGCGAACGACGATCGTGCAGATCAGTACCCCGGCGCCGTAACCCTGGGTCCCGGCGTGCGCCGGGATGACGGCAGAAACAGCCGCGTACGCCGGGATGACGACTTCAAGCATTGCTGGCATGCGCGCCGCCCTCCGGTCCCGCTCGGCAGTGATCGATCACCACCGCATCATCCCTGCGGCGCTGGCATCGCGCGCAGCAGCGCGGCGACCACGTCGTCAGTCGACGTCTGTTCGGCCTCGGCGGTGAACGACAACAGCAGACGATGGCGCAACACCGGTGCGGCGAGCGCGGTGACGTCGTCGCGGGTTGCGGCGAGGCGGCCGCGCAGCAGCGCGCGCGCCTTCGATGCCAGCACCAATGACTGTCCGGCGCGTGGGCCGGCACCCCAGCGGACCCAGCGCCGCACCGCATCGGGCGCGGCGTCGTGCGGGCGCGTCGCGCGCACCAGCGCGGTGATCCAGTGCAGCAAGTCGTCGCCGAGATGCACCTCGCGCACGCGCGCCTGCAGCGCCAGGATCGCGTCGCCGTCCATCACCGTGGGCACGTCGCTGACATGACTGCCGGTGGTCTGCGCGAGGATCGCGCGCTCTTCCGCTTCGCTCGGATAATCGACGCGCACATGCAGCAAAAAGCGGTCGAGCTGCGCCTCGGGCAGCGGATAGGTGCCGGCCTGTTCGAGCGGGTTCTGCGTGGCCAGCACGAAGAACGGCGCCGGCAGCGGATGGGTGACGCCGGCATAGCTGACGGTGCGCTCCTGCATCGCCTCCAGCAGCGCGGCCTGGGTCTTTGGCGGTGTGCGGTTGAGTTCGTCGGCGAGCAGCAGGCTGGTGAACACCGGGCCGGGTTGGAATTTGAACACCCGCCGCCCGGTGCCGTGATCCTCCTCGAGGATCTCGGTACCGATGATGTCGCTGGGCATTAGGTCGGGGGTGAACTGCACGCGCCGGAATGGCAGGTCGAGCGCTTGGCCGAGGGTGCGCACCAGCAATGTTTTGCCGAGGCCGGGCACGCCTTCGAGCAGGCAGTGGCCGCCGGCGAGCAGGGCGATCAGCAGCTGTTCGACGACCTCGCTTTGACCGACGATGGCGCGCGCGATCGCGTCCTTCAGCGTACCGAGGCGGGCGAGTTCGGCGTGCAGGTCGGTTTCGGTGAAGGCAGGGGGCATGGGCAGACCGTCAGTAGTGAAAATAGCGATGGATGGCAATCGATGGCGATGGAGGCGCAGGCATGACGATGGTGCAATGGATTCTTCCGTCATCCCGGCGGCAAGCCGAGGCCCATGCATCGGACCTGTGGCAACCAAACCAGCGACGTGACGCTGGGTCCCGGCTTGCGCCGGGATGACGGCCGTTTGCTATGCCGGGATACCAGCGGCTTCACGCCGTCAACGCATACACCACGATGTTGACCGCAAACCTGGTGTTGTCCTCGGCCAGAAACCGTTTGTTGCGCCAGTCGTAATCCCATTCGCAACCGTAGTCCTTGTTGCTGTACAGCACGCCGAGACGGCCGTCGATGGCGATGCCTTTCAAATAGTCGTGGACGAGATCGTCGCCCCAGCCGTTGAGCTCCATGCCGGTCGCCGGCGGGCCGTTGCTGAAGGTGAAGAAGCTGCGGTAGAGCGCGTGGCTGTTGGGCAGCTTTTTCATCGCGCCGGTCCCGAAGATCGCCGCCATCTGCCGTTCGAACGAGGTCGCAAACAGCCCATCGATGTCGTGGTTGCAGTCGTCGACAAACACGAAACCGCCGTTGCGCACGTAGCGCTCGAAGTTGCGTCGCTCGGCCGGATTGAATTCGACCAGCCTGTGTCCGGCGAGGTAGCAGAACGGCGCGGTCAGCATTTTCGGATCGGCGAGCGCGACCACATGCTCCTGTGGATCCACGCGCAAGGCGGTGTAATCGATCAGCGAGGTGATGACGTTGGCCGGCATGCGCTGATCGACATCCCAGTCGCCGGAGTCGTACTTGAGGCGGGTAAACGAGAAGTCGTAGCCGACGGCCGCATGCGCGCTGCGCGACGTAACGGCAAGCGCACCGCTTGCCAGCAGTAGCCGCAGTGCGTCACGACGGATCATGCCGATGCCCTTGGTTGATATTGCGATTCGATAGCTTGTTCACCCGGCATGGCGCGAGGAAGCTGAGGTTGTCGAGACGTCAGTACCCGCACCAGACAGCCGGAGCGCGGCAACTCCGGCACGCGCAACACCGGCAGATCGTAGACGATCGCCGGTACGGTGGAGATGACGGCGCTGGCGGTCGGGGACCTCTTACGCGAAGCGATCGGTGGCCTGCACCAGCGCGGCGATGTTTTCCGGCTCGAATGCCGAATGCCCGGACGCCGGGGTGATCGTCAACTCCGAGCTCGGCCAAGCCTGATGCAGCTCCCACGCGCTCTGCAGCGGACAGACCACGTCGTAGCGGCCCTGCACGATCACGCCGGGGATGTCGGCGATGCGGCCGACATCGCGCAGCAACTGGTCCTCGGCGTCGAAGAACCCGCCGTTGACGAAGTAATGGTTTTCGATGCGCGCAAACGCGAGCGCAAACGTCGCGTCGGCATGACTGCTGGTGAAATCCGCATCGACGTGCAGAAAGCTGGTCGCGCCTTCCCACACGCTCCACGCGCGTGCCGCTGCCAGTCGCGTGGCTTCGTCGTCACTGGTCAGGCGATGATGGAACGCGGTGATCAAGTCATCGCGCTCGGCGAGCGGAATCGCCGCGATGTAGTGCTGCCACGCGTCCGGGAACAGCCGCGACGCGCCTTGCTGGTAGAACCACGCCAGCTCCCAACGCCGCAGCAGGAAGATGCCGCGTAGCACCAGCGCGGTGACACGGGCGGGATGCGCTTGCGCGTAGGCCAGCGCCAATGTGGAGCCCCACGAGCCGCCGAACACCTGCCAGCGCTCGATGCCCAGCCGCGCGCGCAGGGTTTCGATGTCGGCGACGAGGTGCCAGGTGGTGTTGTCGACCAGATCCGCGTGCGGCGTCGAGCGTCCGCTGCCGCGCTGGTCGAACAGCACGATGCGGTATTTGGCCGGATCGTG
The DNA here is from genome assembly GCA_050737635.1 of Luteimonas sp. Taxonomy (GTDB): domain Bacteria; phylum Pseudomonadota; class Gammaproteobacteria; order Xanthomonadales; family Xanthomonadaceae; genus Luteimonas. The sequence continues at coordinate 5,499 of JBOHYD010000341.1, forward strand.
GAAGCGCCGCATCTTCGGGCTGCAGCCACCGCCGGGGCCGCCGTGCAGCACCACCACCGGCTTGCCGCCGGGATTGCCGCACTGTTCGTAGTACAAGGTGTGGCGGTCGTCGACCTTCAGCGTGCCGGTGTCGAAGGGTTCGATCTCGGGATACAGCGTGCGCATGGAAGTTCCTGCAAAAACGTGCGGTGGAGTCTAGCGCAGCGGATGCGCAGGTCGCGATGGCGGTTTTTGTGAAGTTTTGATGCAATGGTGTTTGCAAAGAACGTAAAAAACACGCCAACAAACTATCAGGCCTCTGCAACGCGTTTTCTTTAACTTTGCAAGCTACGGGCCACGCCTTGCCAGCGTCACCCGATCGCGCGATTCCAGGTCCTGCTCTGTCGCCACGTCGACGAATCCGGCCGCTGTCAGCAATGTGCGCACCACGTCGCCCTGCCGCCAGCCGTGTTCGAGCAGCAGCCAGCCGTCGGCGGCCAGATGTGCGGAGGCGTCACGGACGATGACGCGGATCGCATCAAGCCCGTCGTGTCCCGAAGCCAATGCGGCGGTCGGCTCATGGCGCAGATCGCCCTGCGACAGATGCGCGTCGCCGTCGGCGATGTACGGCGGATTGCTGGCGATCAGCGCGTAACGCTCACCGGTCAGCGGCTGCAGCCAATCGCCGTGGCGGAACGCGACGTTGGCGATGCCCAGATGCGCGGCATTGCCGCGCGCGACGCCCAGCGCCGCTGCGCTGCGGTCGGTGGCGACCACGGCTGCTCGCGGTCGCTCGTGGGCCAGCGCCAGTGCGATCGCGCCGCTGCCGGTACCGAGATCGGCGACGCGGCAGGCGACATCGATTGGAATGCGCTCGAGCGCCAGTTCGACCAGTCGCTCGGTCTCCGGCCGCGGGATCAGGGTGTCGCTGGTGACCGACAAATCGAAGTGCCAGAAGCCGCGTCGGCCAATGAGATAAGCGACCGGCTCGCCGGCCTCGCGGCGCGCGAGCAGCGCGGCGAATCGCTGCATGTCGTCGATGGTCAGTGCCTGATCGCCATGCGCGTACAGCCATGCGCGGCTGCGGCTGAGCGTGTGCGCGAGCAGCCGCTCGGCGTCGCACACTGCCATGCGCGCGCACGCATCGCGCAGCGCGGCATCCACGGTCGCGTGCCGCTGCGGATGGATGGGTTTGTCGATCATGCCGGCAGTGTACGGTCGCGCATCGCGGCGATACAGCCGTCACCTGATGTCCGCAACGGCCGCCGTCTGCGTGAAGATCATGGCTGCTCGGAACATGTTCTGCCTCGTCTCGCGCCGAGATCACCGCGCGGTGCACTTCGAATGGCGGCGCAGACGCGGCCTCTTGGCGCGCTGCAGGTCTGGGCGAGGCATTGCAGCCCGGTCTGTCTTGACGCCAGGCGCTTTACCGGACTCGGGCGTGGTTTCGATCTTTCATCATCCATATCAGTACTGCGTCACGATTTTGCCGATGGCTTGTCTGCACGCCATAAAAGTTTCGTATAACAAGCATCCGGTGCTGCCGCTGAACGGTACGCCGACATCCACACGTTGCACATCAACTTTGGGAGAGGAGCATGCTTCGGCTTATCGCTGCTATCGCATTGACTGTCTTGCCGTGCCTGGCCGCCGCCAATACCGGCGTGGCCCTGGTGCACGGCACCGGTCGACAAACGGATGCATTCAATGGTTATTGGACGGCCCCCTTCGTCGAATCCGTGCGCCGCGGATTGCCGGATCCGGCCAATGTCGTCGTCGTCAACTGCGATTTCACGCAATTCATCACCGACAGCCGCGCTAGCGGTTGCCTGGCGGGACAGCTGAGCGAGTTCATTGCCCGTCGCGGCATCACCGATCTGGTGATCGTCGCGCACTCGCATGGCGGCAATATGGTGCGGTGGATTTTTTCCAACCCGACCTTCGACAGCCGCTACCCCGGCATCATCAACGTCACCCGTCGGATCAATGCGCTAGCGCCGTCTTCGGCCGGCACGCCTTTGGCGGACGCGGCGATCGCCGGCAACTCGTTCGAGCAATTCGTCGGTGAACTGGTCAACCAGCGCAGCAACGCCGTGCGCGAGCAGCAAGTGGCTACCATGGCCAACATCAACGCCACCCGGCTCTATGGCACACCCGGCCGGCCGGCCCTGCCCAGGCCATTCCGCAGCGTGCTCGGCACCAACGTCAATGCAACTCCGTTCAGCCCCGGCGCGACCTGCGGCGGTTTTGCGCAAAGTGCCGGCCTGAAATTCACGCAGACGTTTCTTACCGTGGGCTGCTCTGACGGTTTCTTGGAATGTTCAAGCCAGTCGGCCGCCGGCAGTATTTGGTTCCGCGATAACCAGCGCACCGTCGACGGACGTGTCCTCAGCCACCACCAGAGCCGGCGCGACTGCTTCGGCCTGGATGTGATCCTACGCGACGACATTTGAGGAGCCTTCATGAAAACTTCCACCCTGCGTCCATTGGTGTTCACCGCATCCCTCGCCTGGGCCGGTGCGATCGCCGCAGAAACCGACGGTAGCCGCTTGCTTGGCCCGACCGCGGACGACCTGGTCGCCACTGCCCTGACCACGCGCGCGGCGGCGATGCCGTCGGGTATCGAGCGCAAACCGCTGCAGTTTGCCTGGGCTATCGATCGCGCCTCCGCATTGCTGCCGCCACAACCGTTCACCACGTCCAGCCGAGAGTTTCAGGCCACGGTGGACGCTGCCGATCTGACGCGCGGCCATACCATCCACACCACCCAACCCGGTGCGCTGGTATTGATCAGTCCCGAACGCGGGGTGTCGGCGCGGGTCGACCCCACGTTGTTGCGCGTGATCAAGGACGGACGCGTGCTCAATCGCCAAGCGGCGACCGAGTTCGACGCTTCCGCACAGCAACTCAATGACACCGGTGCGGCGTTTTCCGCTGGCACCTTGGGCATGCGCCTCAACCCCGCGCTTGGCAGTGGCCGCTTCGATCTGCAACTGCCCGATGCCGAGGGCCGTTATCTGGTGCAGGTGTTCGAACCCACAAGCGCTTACGCCCTGCGCCTGACCAATCCACACGATACGCGGCTGGCCGGGCAAGCGTTTTACGTCGATGCGACGCTGCTGGACGATCGCGGCGATGCGGTCATGCACCGTCTCAGCGGCCTGCTCGTTGCACCGGATGGGCGCAGTTTCCCGCTGGAATTCCAACCCCAGGCCAGTGGCGGCCATCGCCTGCAATCGACGCTGCCGGCCCAGGCTTCGGATCAGCCCGGTCTGTGGGAGCTACACGCGTTTGCCGTCGGCGAAGCGCAAGGTCAGCCGTTGTTGCGTGACGCCAAGGTGGCGATCGCCGTCGCTGCCCCGACCGCGCGTCTTGCCGGCGGCTATACGCTGCGCGATGGTGCCGCTGGCCTGGAGGTCGCGATTCCGCTACAGGTCGCCGCCGAGGGACGCTATGAAGTGCGCGCGGTGCTGTACGGTACCGATGCCACCGGCGAACTGCGCCCGGCCGCTGTCGCGCACTCGGCCAACTGGTTCAAATCCGGCCAGCAGGCATCGCTTGGGCTCGCATTCGCCCCAGCGTTGTATGCCGGGTTGAGCGCGCCGTTCGAGTTGCGTCAGCTCAGTCTCGGCGATCAAGGCCGGCAAGGTCAGCTCGAGTATCGCGAGCGCGCAATGCGGCTGTCGGCGGCGCAACTCGCCAGTGCCAGGACATCACCCTGATCCATTCGCTGCACGGACAGGGCCGGTGTGACATGCGCGAGGGCGGCTCATCAGGCGGTGCGGATCGGCGAGGCTGCCGGTGCCGTTCGGAAGCGCCTATTGCAAGCGCTGCAAGGCAGCGAGAAATCCCTGAGCGGCCCGCCCGACAACCGTGTTTCGGCCAGCGCGCGTTCGATCGCCAAGCTTGCGCGCAGCAATGTGCTGTAGCCCTCGATTGGATTGATGCGCAGGCCGCTATCGCTTTCCTCAGGCGAATGCCGTAAAGATTTGAAACGAGCTTTTAGAGGAAGCCACCCATGCTGAAAAAATTTGCATTGACCCTGTTCGCGATCTCGTATGCAAGTGGCGTTGCCGCGCAGGAGACAACCGAAAATCGTTTCACATCCAACGGATACATCCGGGCGATGCCCTCCTGGTCGGAAGGCGGCGACGCCACTTGTTTCCAGTTACGCGGCGCCGATGCAAAATGGCGGCTGGGCAACGAATGCGAGACGTATGCCGAGTTGACGGGTCATTTGCAGTTATTTGAAACCGACGGCGGCCTGAAGGTTTCCGCCCATGCCATGCTTGCGTTGGCAGACCCCTATGAGAGCACTGGCAACGATGTCGATGTGACCGCACGCCTGGCCCAGGGCTACATGGCGATTACCGGATTCAGCGGCTTGAAAGACGCACGGCTGTGGCTGGGCCGCCAGTACTACCACCGTGTCGATGTCGGCACGCTGGACTATTATTACTGGAGCCCGAGCGGCACCGGCGTTGGCATGGACAATATTCCATTGGGCCATGGCCCAATGCGCTTCAGCTATGCATTCTTCGGCCAAGACAACCAATTCCAAAATCCGTCGCGCAGCAGGCGTCACGATCTGCAACTGACTGGCATGCCGGTGGCGGGTGGCGGAGAATTTCAGTTTGGCCTGTCGCTCGTGCAGAAGAACTCCGATGTTGCGAATGCGCATGGCGGCTGGGCCGGCACCGTTCAGCACGTTCAGCCGGTCTTGGGCGGATTCAACAAGATCGCACTGCAATATGGCGTTGGCGCGGCCAATCCCATCTCCTCCGTCGATTTGTCCTACCCGGATTCCGACGTGAAGCGGATCCGTCTGGTGGAGCAGTTCCAATGGCAATCCACTGATCGCTTTGGCGGCCAGTTCGCGGCGGTGTATCAGAAGCGACAATGGCAGGACGGCGACGAAGTCTGGAACACCATCGGAGTGCGGCCGTCGTATGCCTTTACCAACAGATTCAAGCTGCAAGGGCAGGTCGCGTTCAACCGCGTGCGCACCTCTGGCGTCGGCGATGCCCAGAATCTAACCATGCTCACCGTCGCCCCGACGTGGGCGTTGGGCGGGCCGAAGTACACCGACCGGCCGGAAATCCGCTTGTTTGCCAACTACGGAAAATGGAACCGTGCGGCTCAGCTGGCAGCGGTGCCCGGCACCGCCCTGGCCGTGGATGGGCCATTCGATGGCCAGCGCGATGGCTTGACGTACGGTGTGCACTATGAGACCTGGTGGTAAAATACTTCAGGCGATGCCAAGTCGGCGGCCGCGGTTAAACGACGGGATGCTCACTTTTCTGCATCCAAAACCCTGGAAAGCACAGCGTCGACGGCGGTGCTTCCCAGCAACCTGATCCGATAGCGAGGCGTACATGTCATACCTTTCAAAAAATCGAGTTTGCGCCACGACCGCCGTCATCGCCGTCATGCTGTTGCTGGCGGCTTGTACAGGCAAGGGACCCGATGCGGGCAGCGGTGGCCAGTCTGCGGCAAGCGATGCGCCGGTGATTGGGTTTTCGATTGACGACCTGCGTGTCGAACGCTGGGCGCGCGACCGCGACGGATTTACCTCGGCAGCCGAGAAACTGGGTGCCAAGGTTTACGTGCAATCGGCCGATGCTAACGAGGCGCGCCAGATATCACAGATCGAAAACCTGATCGCGCGCGGCGTCGACGTGCTGGTGATCGTGCCTTTCAACTCCAAGGCCCTGGGGAATGTCATTTCCGAGGCCAAGCGAAACGGCATCAAGGTGATCTCTTACGACCGCTTGATACTTGACAGCGACATCGACGCCTACATTACGTTCGACAACGTCAAAGTCGGGGAAATTCAGGCGCAAGGCGTGGTCAACGTGGCCCCGAAAGGCAATTACTACCTGCTGGGCGGAGCGCCGACCGACAATAACGCCAAGCTGCTGCGCGAAGGACAAATGAAAGTTCTGCAGCCGCTGGTGGACAAGGGCGACATCAAGATCGTTGGTCAGCAGTGGGTGCAGGATTGGGACCCGTCCAAAGCCATGCGTATCGTTGAAGATGCACTCACGGCCAATAAAAACGATATCCAAGCCATCGTTGCCTCCAACGACGGCACCGCCGGCGGTGCCGTGCAAGCCTTGACCGGGCAGGAGCTGGCCGGAAAAGTGGCTGTGTCGGGACAAGACTCCGATCTCGCTGCGGTCAAGCGGGTCGTCGCCGGTACCCAGACCATGACGGTTTACAAGCCCATCGACAAGATTGCTTCGCGCGCGGCGGAAATGGCGGTGCAGTTGGCCAAGGGAGGCGTTCCGGTCTATACCTTGAAGCTCAACAATGGCAAGAAAGATGTCGATACCGTACTGATCGAGCCCACGCTGTTGAACAAGGAAAACGCGGATATC
>JBOHYD010000342.1:0-2299 GCA_050737635.1 Luteimonas sp.
GCGCGGCGGCGTGCAGTCGCCGCAGCGTCGCGCCCTGCGGATAGGCGCTGTCGGCAAGGCCGGCGCGGCCGCGCTTGTCGGCCTCGCAGACCAGCGCCAGCGACGCGATGCGCTCGGGTTTGCGAAAGCCATCGCAGCGCGCCAGCAGATCATGCACGGTGTCGTCGCGCAGCGCGTCGATGCGATGCACGTTGAGATGTTCGCGGCAGGCCATCGTCGCCAGTTCGCGATAGGCGGTCGGTACCTTCAGCCGCGCGCACAGCACGCGCAGCGGCGCGAGACCGCGCTGCTCGTGCATCACGTGGCGCGGCAGCTCGTCGGCGGGCGTCAACGCCTTGCCGAGATCGTGGGTCAGCGCGGCGAAGCCGATCACGTCATCCTCGGGTGCGAGCGTTGCGGCCATGTCGCAGACCAGTTCGACGTGCGTGCCGGTATCGATTTCCGGGTGGTACTCGGCACGCTGCGGCACGCCGTACAGCGCATCGACCTCGGGCAGCACGGCGGCCAGGGCCTGCGCGTCGCGTAGCGTGCGCAAAAACGCCGACGGCCTCGCCGAACGCAGCGCGCGCGACAGCTCCTGCCAGACGCGTTCGGGCACCAGCTCGGCGAGTTCGCCGGAGTCGACCATGGTGCGCATCAGCGCCATCGTTTCGTCGGCGACGACGAAGCCCAGCGGCGCAAACCGTGCCATGAACCGCGCCGCGCGCAGTACCCGCAGCGGATCCTCGGCGAACGCCGGGCCGATGTGGCGCAACACCCGCGCCCGGAGATCGCGCGCGCCGCCGTGGGGATCGACCAGCGCGCCGTCTTCGGCTTGCGCGATCGCGTTGATGGTGAAGTCGCGGCGGCCGAGGTCGTCCTCCAGGGTCACTGAGGGGTCGGCGTCGACCACGAAGCCGCGGTGCCCGCGCGCGGACTTGCGCTCGGTGCGCGCTAGCGCGTACTCCTCGCCGGTGTCGGGATGCAGGAACACCGGGAAATCGCGGCCGACCGGCTTGAAGCCGGCGGCGAGCATGGCGTCGGGGGTTGCGCCGACGACGACAAAATCACGATCGCCTGCATCCAGCCCGAGCAGCCGATCGCGTATGGCACCGCCGACGAGGTAGGTGTTCATCTCCGAATGATGCCTGTCTTTTGCTTCCTTCTCCGGATAGGAGAAGCGAACAAGCATCAGGTCTTCGGCGCTTGCGCCAGCGGACAAGTGAAGCGCTTGCGCGCGCTACCGCTGCGGCCGGTCATGCGGTCGGTGACCGATGCCGCGTCGCCGTTCATGCGCCAGTCGTAGAGCACGCTGAAGGCGAGCACGCGGGCGACGTAGTCGCGGGTTTCCTTGTAGCTGATGGTTTCGATCCAGAACGCCGGGTCCATGCCTGGGCGCTGCGATTGCCAGCGCGCGACCGGCGTGGGCCCGGCGTTGTACGCGGCGATCGCGGCGTAGGTCTGGCTGTATTTGTCTTGCATCTGGCGCAGGTAGGCGCTGCCGATCGCGATGTTGGTGTCGGCGTCGAACAGGCTTGCCGCACCCGCGTACGGAATTGCCTTGCGCTGCGCGACGCCGGCACCGGTCGACGGCAGCACCTGCATCAGCCCCCTCGCGTTGGCCGGCGAACGCGCGCGCGGATTGAAGATGCTCTCGGCGCGGATCTCGGCAGCCACCCACGCCGGGTCGAGGGCGTGCTTCAGCGCCTCGCGGCGGATCGTCGCCTCGTGCGCGATCGGAAAGCGCAGGGTGTACAGGCGCGACTCGTCGGGGTTGTCGGCGAGCTTGAGCCCGAACACGCCGCGGTCGAACCAGCCGCCGTCCTGCGCAATGGCGATCGCGGTGTGCCGCTGGCTGTCGTCGAAGCGCGACAGCGCGTCGTCCCACTCGCGCTGCGCCCAGCCGCTGCGGTCGATGCCGGCGAGCGCGATCGCGCGGATCAGCGCCGGTTCGCGCGCGATGGCCGCTTTGGCCGCCGCGCCGTCGTTGACCGGCAGCGGGCACAGCGCATACGGCTGCTCGACGCGGTCGGCGGCGAGAAAGCCGTGAAAATCCGACTTGCGCGCGGCCTCGCGGTACAGCGGCTGTGCGCCGGCGGCGTCGCCGGTGAGCTCGCTCAACCGCGCAGCGAAATACGTCCAGCGCGAATCGCCGCGCTGCTTGTCGTCCATCTTGCCGATCGCGGCGAGCGCGGCCGGCCAGTCGCTGCGCGACAGCGCCTCGCGCACCCGCCACTCGTGCAGGCGCTCGTCATAGGCGGCGTCGGGCACCGCGTTGAGCCGGCGCGCGGCGTCGGGTTCATACGAGGCCACTGTCCAC
>JBOHYD010000343.1:0-2010 GCA_050737635.1 Luteimonas sp.
CCGCCACAGTGGCGATGCCGGCGCGCCGCAGTAGTCCGGCGCAGTGCGCGCGACACAGCCGACGGCGGCGGCGCGCGATGTCGGTGTCGGTGTCGGTGAGATAGTCGGCGCGATCCAGCGGCAGACGCGGCGCATCGACATACAACAATGGGGTATCGGGCGACAGAAAGTCCGGTGTGACGTCGAGCGCATGCAGCAGTTCGCCGCCGCGCGCGTGGTCGGCGTCGAGCCATGCGACGACATCGTCGACCGTCCGCAGGGCGTCGATCGCGGCGAGTTCGTCGGCGACCTCGTCCAGTCCGGCATGCTCGCGCGCGGCGAGATCGTTGCCGGCGCGCCAGGCCGCACCGAGCACGCGTTCGGCGGGCGAGCCGGAATTGGCCCGCGCGGCGGCCTCGCTCGCGATCGCCGCCTGCGCCTGCAGCGTGCGCTCGGCGACGATCGAGAATGTGTCCCAGCAGCTGCGATCGCGTGGCAGCGCCGTGGCCGCACGCCAGCGCGCGTTGACGTGACCGTCGAGATCGATGCGTGGGTCGATGCTGTAATCGAGTTCGTCGGCATCGGCTTGATGCGGACCGATCGCGTCCGCAATCAATGCAGCGTCAGCGCCGGTCGTCGCAACCAGCGCACCGCCACGTACCTCGCGCTCGCCCCCGCGCGCCGACATCTCAGAACGCCCGATCAAGCTTCCGCGACTCGCGCACGCCGCGGAAGATCAGCGGATGCACGGACACGCCGGCCTGCGCCGACTGCGCGCGTGCGACCACGGCTTGCACCTCGGCATGGCGCGGCGATTTGTCGCAGACCGGGTCGGCGGCGGCCGGGTCTTGCGCGAGCATGAAGGCTTGGCAGCGGCAGCCGCCGAGATCGTTTTGCTTCTCCGGACAGCTGCGGCACGGCTCCTGCATCCAGCCGGTGCCGCGGTAGCGGTTGAAGCCTTCGGAGTCGTACCAGATGCGGCGCACGTCCATCTCGCGGACGTTGGGAAACGCCAGACCGGGCAGCATCCGCGCGGTGTGGCACGGCAGCGCGACGCCGTCCGGCGCGATGGTCAAAAACACATTGCCCCAGCCGTTCATGCATTTCTTCGGCCGCGTCTCGTAGTAGTCGGGCACTACGAAGATCAGCTTCATGCGGCCATCGAGCTTCGCGCGCCAGCGCTGCGTGACGTCTTCGGCATGGCGTAATTGGTCGCGCGTCGGCAGCAGGTGGTCGCGGTTGAGATGCGCCCAGGCGTAGTACTGGGCGTTGGCGAGTTCGACGTAGTCGGCGTCGAGCTCGACCGCCAGTTCGATGATGCGCTCGACGTGGTCGATGTTGAGCCGGTGCAGCACGCAATTGAGCACCATTTGGTAGCCGTAGCCCTTGATCAGCTCGGCGGCGCGGCGCTTGAGGTCGAAGGTTTTGGTCGATGACAAAAAATCATTGACCTCGCGTGTGGAATCCTGGAACGACAGCTGGATGTGATCGAGCCCAGCGGCCTTCAGCGCCTGGATGCGCGGTTCGCTGAGGCCGATGCCGGAGGTGATCAGATTGGTGTAGTAGCCGAGCGCGTGGGCTTCGGCGACCAGAACTTCGAGATCCTTGCGCTGCAGCGGCTCGCCGCCGGAAAACCCGCACTGCACCGCGCCGAGCGCGCGCGCCTCGCGCAGCACGCGCCGCCAGTCGTCGGTTGTGAGTTCGTCCTGCTGCTTGGCAAAATCGACCGGGTTGTAGCAGAACACGCAATGCAGCGGACACTGGTAGGTGAGCTCGGCAAGCAACCAAAATGGCGGGCCGATCGCGGGTTCCGCCGTCGGCGCAGGCGATGCCATCGCTGGCACGACAGCGTCGCGCAGCGCGCTCATGCCGGCTCCACCCAGCGCTGCGCGCGCGCCATGTCGAGGAAGGCCAGCACGTCGGATTCCAGGCCTGCGGTGTCGAAGGTCGTTTCGAGGTCACGGATCAGCGCCTGCACCGTCGTCGCGCCGTCGCAGCGGCGCAGGATTTCACTGGCGCTGCCGTTGAGCG
>JBOHYD010000344.1:0-2746 GCA_050737635.1 Luteimonas sp.
CCGCACGCCACGCAAGCCCAGGTGCCGCATCAAGCGCTCCACCGTGCAGCGCGCCGCGGGCATGCCCTCACGCCCCAGTTGCTTCCATACCTTGTCTGCACCGTAGACCTGCAGGTTGGCTTGCCAGACCCGTTCAATCTGCGGCACCAGGGCCTCATCACGCCGGACCCGGGCGCAGCGCCGGTGCGGCTCACCTCGCAGCGCCACGTGTCTTCGATATCCCGACGGAGCAATCTGCAAGACCTTGCAGATCGGCTCGACCCCGAAGGTGTCACGCTGTGCATCAACGAAGTCCCTCAGGACTTGAGTCGGCGGTCGAGCTCCGCCTGGGCAAAAAACGCGCTGGCCAGCTTCAGGATCTCGTTGGCCCGCCGCAGTTCCTTGTTCTCGCGCTCAAGCTCCTTCACGCGTTGCTTCTCGGCCGTGGTTGTCCCCTCACGCACCCCGCTATCAATCTCTCGGCGCTGGACCCAGCCCAGCAAGGTCTGCGGCACACAGCCAATCTTCGGTGCAATCGACTCCACCGCAGCCCACAAAGAGGGGTACTCACCTCGATGCTCCTGCACCATCCGCACCGCACGTTCACGTACTTCTGGGGAAAACTTGTTCGACTTGTTCATGGCTTCATCTTCTCAAGAGTTGAAGCCTCCTCAAATCCCGGGGCGGTTCAAACGTGGCGAACGGCATCGCTTTGCGGTGATGCCGCAGCGTTGGGTGGTGGAGCGCTGCATCGGCTGGCTGGAGGGTGCCGCCGGCGATGGAGGAGCGGCGAGCGCACGCTCACTACCAAACTGCAACCTGATTAGCGTCGAAACTCAGCTGACGATTGTTTTCCCTTCTCCCGCCTGCGGGAGAAGGTGCCCGGAGGGCGGATGAGGGTGCTTTTGACTTCCCGGAGGCAAAATCAAACGCTTCCCCCTCACCCCCGCCTCTCCTGCAAGCGGGAACCTGATTAGCGCCGAGTGTCAGCCAAGTCGCATCGTATGAGACAGGCGTGTCGGAACGTGGCGATCCCGCACGTCGTGCCCCGGTCATGGCCATGAATCGCATTCAATTCCAACCGGGGCTGTCGCTGCCGGCGTTCCTGCATCGGTATGGTGCCGAGCCGGCCTGCGAGCAGGCGTTGCAGGAGGCCCGTTGGCCGCAAGGCTTCGTGTGTCCGGCCTGCGCCGGCACGCGCCACAGCCGCTTCGCACACCGGGGACGCCCGATGTGGCAAGGCTCGAGCTCGACCTGCTGCAAGCAATGCAGCCTGCGTGCGGGCACTGTGTTCGACAACACCAAGCTGCCGCTGACGACCTGGCTGCTGGCGCTGTATCTGCTGAGCCAAAGCAAGACCACTCTGTCGGCGCTGGAGCTGATGCGGCATCTGGGCGTGTGCTACCGCACCGCCTGGCGCATGAAACACAAACTGATGCAGACGATGAGCGAACGCGATGCCGGCCGACGTCTGGGCGGACGGGTGCAGATCGACGATGCCTACCTGGGCGGCGAGCGCAACGGCGGCAAAGCCGGGCGGGGCTCGGAGAATAAGCGTCCTTTCGTCCTGGCCGAGGCCGCTTGGCGGTTCGATCGACGCTTTCCGCTGGAAGCCTTGGTGCCGAGGCTGCTGGTGGCTGCCGCACGAGGCCTGCCTTGGTCCGAACGACGGCTGCGCGACGTGCCTGACTATGCCAACTGACACTCGGCGCTAATCAGGTGTCGTCAAGCAAGCTGGCACGCGTGAGTGAGCGCCGACGCATCGACACCGAGCGAGGTTGGCGATGGGCTGGCGCGGTAATTTGGCCATGCGCGGACGCGGCGCTAGACTCCAACGCATTATGACCCGTCACCAAAGACCGGTCGCCGCCAGCGAGGAGTTCCCATGCAGCAAGGCCGTCCCGTCGCCGTTCTCGGCGGCGTCAGAATCCCCTTCTGCCGGCAAAACACCGCCTACGCCGACGTCGGCAATCTCGGCATGTCGGTGCGCACGCTCGGCGCGCTGGTGGAGAAATTCGGACTGCACGGCCAGCGTCTGGGCGAAGTGGCGATGGGCGCGGTCATCAAGCACAGCAGCGACTGGAACCTCGGCCGCGAGGCCGCGCTGTCGTCGGGCTTGTCGCCGCTGACCCCGGGCATCACCCTGCAGCGCGCGTGCGGCACCTCGCTCGACAGCATCATCACCATCGGCAACAAGATCGCCACCGGCCAGATCGAGGCCGGCATCGGCGGCGGTTCGGACACCACCTCCGAGGTGCCGATCGTCTACGGCCGCCGCCTGCGCCGCCGCCTGCTCGAGGCGGTCCGCGGCAAGACCAACCAAGACAAGCTGCGCGCGTTCAAGGGCTTCCATGTTCGCGAACTCAAGCCGGAGTATCCGGCCGTCGCCGAGCCGCGCACGGCCAAGTCGATGGGCGACCACTGCGAGGACATGGCCAAGCAGTGGAGCATCCCGCGCGAGGCGCAGGACGTGCTCGCGGTCGCCTCGCACCACAAGCTCGCCGCTGCCTACGAGCGCGGCTTCTTCGACGATCTGGTGGTCGGGTTTCGCGGCGTATCGCGCGACAACGTGCTACGCGCGGATTCGTCGCTGGAAAAACTCGCAACGCTGAAGCCGGTATTCGACAAGATCTCCGGCCGCGGCACGCTGACCGCCGGCAACTCGACGCCGCTCACCGACGGCGCCGCCGCCTGCCTGCTGGCGACCGACGCGTGGGCGCGGGCGCACGGCTTTGATCCGCTGTGCCACATCCGCGACGTGCAGGTG
>JBOHYD010000345.1:0-4599 GCA_050737635.1 Luteimonas sp.
GTGCGGCACGGATGCCATGAAAACAATCTCCTGCCATCGCCTGCGTTGAGGCCATCGATCGCGCTCACAGCCGAAAGCTGAGGTCGCCGGCGATGAACGCCGCGCCGAAATCCACATCGCGCGCGAAGCCCATCGCCTGGAAACGCTCGCCCATCGCGCCGGGCAAGGTCAGCTGCTTGGCTTGCTGACGCAGCGCGTAGCGCGCGGCTTCGTCACGCGCGCGCGCCTCGTGTTCGGCGAGCCGCTGTTCGAGGCCATTGCCGATCAGCAGACTCGCCTGCGAGCAGTAGCCGACAAACGCGAATCCGGCATCGCTGCCGGATTCGGCCAGCGCGGTGAAATCCACCGACGCGGTGAGATCCTGCAGACCGACGCGCGCATACACGTCATTGGTCATGCGATGACGATGAAACGCGCGCAGCGTGCCGTCGCGACGGTCGCGATGGTAATACTCGCGGCGCGGATAGCCGTAATCGACAAACAGCAGCGCGCCGGATTGCAGCCCGCCGATCACCACTTGCAGCCAGTACGGCAACTGCGGCAGCAGTTCAGAGCGGTAGCCCTCGGCAAATCGCCGCTCGCCATCCGCGCCTGCGCGCTGACGCTCGACTAGGCGCACCGCGGCGGTGAGCAGCGCATCGGCCGGGCGATCGACACGCACAAAGTCACCGCGCGCGTCGAGTGCGACGTACTCCTCAAACACCTCGCCGCCGTGGAGCGCGAAGCGCGGCGTCGGCAACGCGTCGAGCACCTCGTTGGCAAACACCACACCGTGCCATGGCGTCTGGATCGGAGCATCGAGCCAGTCGACGCGCGCGAAGACATCCGCCGGCAAACAGCGGCGCAGGCGCTCGCGCTGGCGCTCGCGCAGGTCGGCGCTGGGTTCGAGGATCGCGTAGCGCGCCGGCAACGCCTCGACGCTCGCCAAGCGCGCGATCGTATGCTCGGCGAACGCGCCGCTGCCGCCGCCGATTTCCATGAACGTGGCGTCACCCGCACGCGCATCATCCGCGAGCTGGCGCAGCACCGGCGCGACCGCACCGGCGATGCATTCGGCAAACAGCGCACCGAGCTCCGGCGCGGTGACAAAATCGCCGGCACGTCCGAACTTGGCCGCGCCGGCGCTGTAGTAGCCGAGGCCCGGCGCGTACAGCGCCAGTTCCATGAAGCGCGAAAACGGCACCGCGCCGCCGGCCGCCGCGATCTGCGCGCCGATCACCGCGCGCAGCCGCTCGCTGTGCGCGAGCGCGTCGCCATCGAGCGGTGGAAATGGGTCGGAACGGGGCATCGGATCTCGGGCAGCAAACGGCGGCGGCCAGCATGCCAGCCCCGGCACCGGACGCGAACCGGCGACGCGACTGCGCGCGAGCGGGGATTCACGTTGGATCGCGGCACCGTGCGCGTCGCCGGCGACGCCCGCGTGCATCGCATACTGACGCCGGTCGCGCAACTCAATGTGCTGCCACGCTCCCATCGCCTTCCGGACCCGCGCATGACCGCTCCGATACCGCCCCGACCCGTCGCGCTGATCACCGGCGCCGCCCGCCGTCTCGGCGCGGCGATCGCACGCCGCCTGCACGCCGACGGCTACGACCTCGCGCTGCACTATCGCGACTCGCTCACCGACATGCAGATGCTGGCGGCGGAACTCGAATCCCGGCGTCCCGGCAGTGTGCTGACGCGGCAGGCCGATCTCGCCGAGTTTGATCGCCTGCCGGAATTGATCGCACACGCCATGGGCCGTTTCGGTCGGCTCGATGCCCTGGTCAACAATGCATCGACCTTCGCACCGACGCCGATCGGCAGCGCGACGCCGGCGCAGTGGGATGCGCTGTTTGCCGCCAACGCGCGCGCGCCGTTGTTCCTCGCGCAAGCCGCCGCGCCGCATCTCAAGACCTCACGCGGCGCAATCGTCAACCTGACCGATATCTACGCCGAGCGCCCACTGCGCCAGCACACGCTGTACTGCATGGCCAAAGCCGCGCTGCTGATGGCGACCAAATCGCTGGCCCTCGAACTCGCCCCCGACGTGCGCGTGAATGCGATCGCGCCGGGCGCGATCTTGTGGGCGAGCGAGGAAACCACGTCGGCGAAGAAATCGGCATTACTCGCGCGCACCCCGCTGGCGCGCACCGGCACCGCGGAAGAAATCGCCGAGGCCGTGCGCTGGCTGCTGCGCGAGGCGACCTACACCACCGGGCAGGTGATCCGGCTGGACGGCGGGCGGATGCTGGAGGGCTGAAAGCGAGGAACGAGTGACAGCCACAGCCCGGCTCTTCACTCGTTCCTCGTTCCTCCCATCTCCTCACTCGTTCCTCGCGCGCTCATCGTTTCGCCGCCCCCCCCACAAACCCCCGCTCGCAATGGCGGCGGCTAACCGGCGTCGAACTCAGTCACCGCGACCATCGGCGTGTCGCGTTCGCGCGACCTGGCCCACAGCGCCGCCAGCGTCAATCCGCTGCGCGGCTCGACGATGTCCGGCGCGATCTCGGCCAGCGGCCGCAGCACGAAGGCGTGGCGCAGATCCTCGCGCGGAATGCGCAAGACCTGCCCCGGGCCTGATCCGGGGTGGCCGGGACCGTCGAGGATCAGGTCGTCGTACAACACCAGATCGACATCGAGGCTGCGATCGCCAAAACGCGGGCCGCTGCGATCGCGGCCGTGCGCGTCCTCGAGCGCGTGCAGCCAGGCGTCGAGCGCGAATGCGTCGAGGTCGGTATCGATCACCATACCGGCGTTGAGGAACGCCGCGCCGTCGAAGCCGACCGCCGCGGTGCGGTAGATCGCCGAGACCTTCACCGCGCCAAAACGCGCGCGCAACACCGCGATCGCCGAACGCAGATTGACTTCGGGCGCGAGATTACTGCCAAGGCTGAGGCTAGCGGTCGCCATCAGTCGCGACCGCGCGCAGCTTCGCCGCGTCCGCCGTTTTCACGTTCGCTGCATTCACGCTCGATGACCACCCCGACCGCACGCGCGCCGCGTACCGCGCCGGGCTTGCTGAGCTTCAGGCGCACGCGCGCGACGCCGAACTCGGCGAGGATCATCGCGGCGCAGCGTTCGGCCAAGGTCTCGACCAGCGCGCACTCCGACTGCGACACCACCTCGATCAGCCGCTTGCTGACCGCCTTGTAGTTCAGCGTGTCGGCGATGGCGTCGCTGGCCGCCGGCACGCGGTTGTCGAAATCCATCTCGACATCGAGCAGCAGCGGCTGACGGATGCGCCGCTCCCAGTCGTAGATGCCGATCAGCGCCTCGATTTCGAGGGCTTCGATGAAGACGTGGTCCATTGGGCAGGGAATGGGGAATGGGGAATGGGGAATGGGGAATGGGGAATGGGGAATGGGGAATGATAACGGCGCTTGCGCGGTGCCTGCGGCGGCGACCGTGCCTTTCCTGTTCTCCATTTCCTATTCGCGATTCCCCAGCGGCAGCGGCACCAGCGACGCCATGTCCCAGCGCGGCGTCACATGCACCTCGGCGTTGTTGCGCTGGCCGGCCTGCAGGCGCAGCGCGCCGGCGAAGGCGATCATCGCGCCGTTGTCGGTGCACAGCGCCGGACGCGGGAAGCACACGCGGCCGCCGCGCTTGGCCGCCATGCCGTGCAGCTTGGCGCGCAGGCGGGTGTTGGCGCCGACGCCGCCGGCGACCACCAGCACAGCGCCGTTGGCGGCGTCGAGCGCGCGCGCGCACTTGATCGCCAGCGTATCGACCACCGCATCCTCGAAACCACGCGCGATATCGGCACGCGTCGTATCGCTCTGATCGCTGTCGCGCCAAGCCAACAGCACCTGCGTCTTCAGGCCGCTGAAGCTGAAGTCCACGCCGGGCCGGTCGGTCATCGGCCGCGAAAACTTGAACGCGCCCGGCGTGCCGGTTTCGGCCAGCGCGGCGAGCTGCGGGCCGCCCGGATACGGCAGGCCCATCATCTTGGCGGTCTTGTCGAAGGCTTCGCCGGCGGCGTCGTCGAGAGTCTCGCCAAGCAGACGGTAACTGCCGATCGCATCCACCGCGACCAGCTGGGTGTGGCCGCCGGAGACCAGCAGCGCAACAAACGGCGGCGTGGGCGGATCGTCCTCCATCAGCGGTGCGAGCAGATGGCCTTCCATGTGGTGCACGCCGATCGCCGGCAGATCCAGCGCCCAGGCCAGCGAACGCGCGACCCCGGCCCCGACCAATAGCGCACCCACCAACCCCGGTCCGGCGGTGTAGGCCACGCCGTCAAGATCCGCGACGCCCAGATCGGCCTCGGCCAGGGTCTGCCGGATCAGCGGCAGCAGCTTGCGAACGTGGTCGCGGCTGGCCAGCTCCGGCACCACGCCGCCGTAGTCGGCGTGCAGCGCAATCTGGCTGTACAGCCCGTGCGCGCGCAGGCCGGCCGGGCCGGGCCGGGCGGTGTCGTAGACGGCGACGCCGGTTTCATCGCAGCTGGTTTCGATGCCGAGCACGGTGAGAGGCCGGTCCATGGGCGTGATCTAGGCGCAAATCGCCGCGCCCGCGAGAGCTGGAACGTCTCGCGGAGTGCCAGACGGCGCCGTAGACCTGCCTGGATGAGTTCCGCTGCTCTTTTCCGCATCGGCGCGCGCGGCTCGGCATTGT
>JBOHYD010000346.1:0-4485 GCA_050737635.1 Luteimonas sp.
GTAGCGGCCTTCGGCTGCACCTGCTGCGCGCCGGTGGCCGGGGCGGCCGCTTTTGCGGTCTCGGCCGCGACGGGTGTTGCCGCGGGCGTCGCGGCTGAAACGCTTGCCGTCACGCCTTCTTCGATGATCGCGATCACTTGCTGGCTGTTGACCGTCGCGCCTTCGGCAAACTTGATCTCCTTGAGCACGCCGTCGACGGTCGAGGGCACTTCCAGCACGACCTTGTCGGTTTCGAGGTCGACCAGGTTCTCGTCACGCTTGACCGCGTCGCCGGCTTGCTTGTGCCACGTCGCGATGATCGCGTCGGAGACGGATTCGGGAAGTACGGGAACCTTGACTTCGGTGGCCATGCGCGGCGTCCTGGAAACTGATGTGTGGAGAAAGAAGCGGCTTATTCGGCGACGACGGTCTTGCCGTCGGAGGTATTGACCAGCGCATCGGCGACCAGTTGCTGCTGTTCGGCGAGATGGTCGTTGAAATGGCCGGCGGCGGGCGAGGGCGAGCGCGGGCGTCCGGCGTAGGACAGCGTCTGCTTGTCGCTCATGCTGAACGCGAGATGGTGGCGGATCTGGTACCACGCGCCCTGGTTCTGTGGCTCTTCCTGGCACCAGACCACGTCCTTCGCCTTCGGATAGCGGGCGAACTCCGCCTTCAAGGCGTCACGCGGGAATGGATACAGCTGCTCGATGCGCACGATCGCGACGTCGTCCTGGCCACGCTTCTGTGCGTCCTCGACGAGGTCGTAATAGACCTTGCCCGAGCACGCGACGATGCGCTTGACCTTTTTCGGATCGGCAGTGGCATCGCCGATCAGATGCTGGAACTCGCCGTTGGCGAGTTCGTCGAGCGACGACACCGCGAGTTTGTGGCGCAGCAGCGATTTCGGTGTCATCACCACCAGCGGCTTGCGCGTGGTCATACACAGCTGGCGGCGGATCATGTGGAAGGCCTGCGCCGGCGTGGTCGGCACGCAGATCAGCATGTTTTCCAGCGCACACAGCTGCAGAAAGCGCTCAAGACGCGCCGAGCTGTGCTCCGGACCCTGTCCTTCGTAGCCGTGCGGCAGCAGCAGGGTGAGCCCGCTGATGCGGCCCCACTTGGCCTCGCCCGACGACAGAAACTGATCGATGACCACCTGCGCGCCGTTGGCGAAATCGCCGAACTGCGCCTCCCAGATGTCGAGCGTGTCCGGATCGGCCGTGGAATAGCCGTACTCGAACGCCATCACCGCTTCCTCGCTGAGCAGCGAGTCGATGATGGTCACGTCCTCGGGGTTGTCGACCAGCTGGCGCAGCGGCAGGTAATAGCTGTCGGTGGTCTGGTCGTGGAGGATGGCGTGGCGGTGGAAGAAGGTGCCGCGGCCGGAGTCCTGGCCGACCAGGCGCAGCCGGTAGCCGTCGGCGACCAGGGTCGCGTAGGCCAGGTTTTCGGCGAAACCCCAGTCGGCGGCCTGTTCGCCGGCGCGCATCCTGGTGCGGTCTTGGTAGATCTTGGCGACGCGCGGATGCAGGGTCACGCCGTCGGGGATGGTGTTGATGAGGCGTGCGAGCTGGTCGAGCTTCTTGCGCTTGACGCGGGTGTCGACCGGATCGGTCACCTTGCCGGTCAGGTATTTCGACCAGTCGATCGCGAATGCGTCGGGCGCGGGCTTGGCCAGCTCGGTGGTGAACTCGCCGGCGTCGAGTTTGTTGCGGTAGTCGTCGACGATCTTTTGGGCGTTGTCGGCGCTGAGCGTGCCGGCGGCGACCAGGCGATCGGTGTACAGCTCGCGGGTGGTCTTGTGCTTGCGGATGGTCTGGTACATCAGCGGCTGGGTCGCCGCCGGCTCGTCGGCCTCGTTGTGGCCGTGGCGGCGGTAGCAGACCAGGTCGATGACCACGTCCTTGTTGAAGCGCTGGCGAAAGTCGTAGGCGAGCTCGGCGCAGAACACCACGGCTTCGGGATCGTCGCCGTTGACGTGCAGCACCGGCGCGCCGACCATTTTTGCAACGTCGGTGCAGTACAGCGTGCTGCGCGCATCGTCGCGCGCGCTGGTGGTAAAACCGACCTGGTTGTTGATGACGATGTGCAGCGTGCCGCCGACCGCGAACCCGCGTGCCTGCGACATCTGCAGCAACTCCATCACCACGCCCTGGCCGGCGAACGCGGCATCTCCGTGCAGGATCACAGGCAGTACGCGCTTGCGCGCGGTGTCGCTCAGGCGCTGCTGCCGCGAGCGCACGCTGCCGGCAACCACCGGATCGACGATTTCCAGATGCGACGGATTGAACGCCAGCGCCAGATGCACCGGACCGCCGGGGGTGGCGAGATCGGCGCTGAAACCCATGTGGTACTTGACGTCGCCGCTGTGCGCGCGGTCGTCATCGGCGTGTTCGAACTTGCCCTCGAACTCGTCGAACAGTTTGCGCGGCGACTTGCCGAGGGTGTTGATCAGCACGTTGAGGCGGCCGCGGTGGGCCATGCCGATGACGATATCGCGTACGCCGTCGCTGCCGGCGCGACGGATCATATTGTCGAGCAGCGGGATCAGCGCGTCGCCGCCTTCCAGCGAGAAGCGCTTCTGACCGACGTATTTGGTGTGCAGGTAGCGTTCGAGGCCCTCGGCGGCGGTGACGCGTTCGAGGATGCGGCGCTTGTCGTCGTCGCTGCGCTGCATATCGCCGCTGGCGTTTTCCAGCCGCTCGTAGATCCAGCGGCGCTGCTCGGCGTCGGTGATATGCATGAACTCCGCACCGATCGGTCCGGTGTAGGTCGCCTTCAGGCGCGCGAGCAGGTCGCGCAGGGTCATGCGCGCGTGGCCGGCGACGCCGCCGGTGCTGAATTCACTGCCGAGATCGCCGTCGGATAGGCGATGAAACGCGAGACCGAGGTCCGGGGCGTCCGGCGGCGGCGACATCTCGAGCGGATCGAGGCGCGCGGCGAGATGGCCGCGCGAGCGATACGCGGTGATCAACCGGCCGACGGCGCGCTCGCGATCGTCGCCGGGGGTTGGTGCGGACGTCGATGCGTCCTTGCCCCTGGCGGCCTGTCGGCCAGCGGCAGCGACCGCGTCGATGATCGCCGAGTGCGGCACGTCGCCTGCTTCGCGGCCTTTCATCGCGTCGAAATAGGCCTTCCATTGGCCATCGACGCTGCTGGGTTGGACAAGGTATTGCTCGTACAGACCCTCGATGTAGGCGGCGCTGGCGCCGAGCTGGGAGGACTGCGCAAACTGCTTGAGGAGACTGTCCACTCTGGCTTGATTCGACTCTGGGATCGGGGCAAGCGCCTGATTCGTCGGGGCTTTCGTCGGCCCACGCGATGGCGCGAATGAGGGCGGCGAGTATAGCCGCTCCGCTTGCCGCAGTGCATCAATTGGGAGGCGGGAGCGCCCGCAGCAGCTTCTCCGGCGCAACCGAATGGCGTCGCCTGTCGGCAGGCCGCCATTGGAGATGACGGTGACAGGCTTTATCCGGACTTTGTGGTCAGCCTGGCCGAGCGGCAGTCGCTCGCCGACGTGGCGCTGCTCAAGGTCAAGGGGGCGCAGTGAACGATTACAATGCAATCACCCGATTCACCGAGCGCGCCCATGGCGAGCATCACCATCCGCCATCTCGATGACGACTTCAAGGTGCGACCGTGCGTGCAGGCGGCCAGCCACGGGCGTTCAATGGCCGACGAGATGCGGGTCATCCTGCGCGCCGCGGTGCCGCCGCCCACGCCAGTGGACGGGACCGAGCGGGTCGCGCATCCGCGAGCGCTTCGCGGCTGCTGATGTCGATGTGGATCTGCAGATTCCGCCGCGCCAACCGTCGGGCGATCCGTCGGCGTTCGACTGAGCGCGCGCAACGATGCCCGAGTTGAGCGTGCTGGGCATCAAGCTGCTGCCCCAACTGCTGCGCGCACCGCCCAATCCCAATGCCGCGCAGTTTTTGTGAGCACAACACCGATGACCGACCCCGTCCGCCCCGCCTTCCATGGCTTCGAACAGATCCCGCTGCGCGAATACGCCGAACGCGCGTATCTCGACTACTCGATGTACGTGGTGCTCGACCGCGCACTGCCCTTTATCGGCGACGGACTCAAGCCGGTGCAGCGGCGCATCATCTTCGCGATGAGCGAACTCGGTCTAGCCGCTGCCGCCAAACCGAAAAAATCCGCACGCACCGTCGGTGATGTGATCGGCAAATACCATCCGCACGGCGACAGCGCCTGCTACGAGGCGCTGGTGCTGATGGCGCAGCCGTTCTCGTACCGCTATCCGTTGATCGAGGGCCAGGGCAATTTCGGCTCGCCCGACGATCCCAAATCCTTCGCCGCGATGCGCTACACCGAAAGCAAACTCACGCCGATCGCGGAGGTGCTGCTCGGCGAACTCGGTCAGGGCACGGTCGACTGGACGCCAAATTTCGATGGCACTCTGCAGGAGCCGACCTGGATGCCGGCGCGGCTGCCGCATCTGTTGCTCAATGGCACCACCGGCATCGCCGTCGGCATGGCCACCGA
>JBOHYD010000347.1:0-5154 GCA_050737635.1 Luteimonas sp.
CATCCGGTGCGCCCACGCCCGCACCGCGAACCACGCCGAGGCGGCGAGGCTGGGGGCGCGGGTGTCGATGGACGTGGCGGCGGCCAGGGCGCACGGCTCCGGCGCGCCTGGCGCCGAGGGATCGGAAGCCCATTGTGTCGCAACGCCCCCGGAAACGACGACAGCCCGGTTTCCCGGGCTGTCGGTATCGCGAGCAGGGCCGTCGGGCTTACGCCGCGAACAGCGCCTTCATTTTCTTCAGCGCATTGGCTTCGAGCTGGCGGATGCGCTCGGCCGACACGCCGTAGGAATCGGCGAGTTCCTGCAGGGTCGCCTTCGGCTCGCCCAGGAAACGGCGCTGGATGATGTCGCGCGAACGCGCATCGAGGTTTTCCAGGCCGTCGCGCAGGATCTCGAGCTGGCTTTCCTCGTGGTTGCCGCGTTCGTAGGCCGCAGCCGGATCGGCGTCATGGGCGACGAGATAGGCGCCCGGGGACGGCGGGGTGTTGTCGTTGTCGTCGTCGGTCGGTGCGTCGAAGGCGACGTCGCGGCCGGACAGGCGCGACTCCATCTCCAGGACCTCGCGCTCGGACACCTTGAGGTCGGCGGCGATCGCGCGGACCTCGGCGGCATTCATCCAGCCCAGGCGCTTCTTGCTCTTGCGCAGGTTGAAGAACAACTTGCGCTGCGCCTTGGTGGTGGCGACCTTCACGATGCGCCAGTTCTTGAGGATGAACTCGTGCATCTCGGCGCGCACCCAGTGCACGGCGAAGGACACCAGGCGCACGCCCTGGTCCGGGTCGAAGCGCTTGACCGCCTTCATCAGGCCGATGTTGCCTTCCTGGATCAGGTCGCCCATGCCCAGGCCGT
Organism: Luteimonas sp.; assembly: GCA_050737635.1. Classification (GTDB taxonomy): domain Bacteria; phylum Pseudomonadota; class Gammaproteobacteria; order Xanthomonadales; family Xanthomonadaceae; genus Luteimonas. The sequence goes on from JBOHYD010000347.1 coordinate 850, forward strand.
AGCCCTGGTAGCCGCGCGCGACGTGCACGACGAAGCGCAGGTGCGAATGCACCAGCTCGCGCGCGGCGTCGAGGTCTTCGGCATCGCGGAAACGATGCGCGAGCGCTTGTTCGTCCTCGACCGACAGCACCGGGATCTGGTGCACCGCGCCGATGTAGGCGTCGAGCGAGCCGAGCGCGCTGGGCACCGGCAGGTTGTTGGCGACCAGCGGGTAGGTTGGCGTGATAGTGGTCATGACGGCGATTTTAACAGTGGCCACGTGTGACTGCTAAGCCGATGGGAAGTTCACTAGCGTTGCGTTCATGGAACAATGGGGCAGGAATGGGGGCAACGCTTCGGATGATGCGATGGCGGGCGAGGACGGCCGCAGCGGGCAGCCAATCGCGTTGCCGGCGTCGCCCGCCGGTCCAGTGCGGCACATTTTGGACCGAGCGCGAAGCGCTCTCGGCAATGCCGGAGGTAACTCCTGCGACCGTTGCTGCGCTGCGCGACCGACCATCATCGTGACAAAGGCGGCGAGCGCGCGGCGAGCGGCGGCAGCGACCAGTCGATGGCGGTCGCGCCGCGCTGCGCGAGATAGTCGTTGGTCGCGGAAAAATGGCCGCAACCGAGAAACCCGCGGTGCGCCGACAGCGGTGACGGATGCGTGGTCTTCAGCACGCGATGGCGGCGCGCGTCGATGACCCGGCCCTTGGCCTGTGCGTAGCTGCCCCAGAGCAGGAACACCAGGCCTTCGCGTTCGCGGTCGAGGGTGGCGACGACGTGATCGGTAAAGCCCTCCCAGCCCTTGCCCTGGTGCGCGCCGGCACGGCCGTCCTCGACGCTCAGCACCGCATTGAGCAGCAGCACGCCGCGCTGCGCCCAGGGCATCAGATAGCCGTGATCGGGCCGTGCGATGCCGAGATCGCGATCGATCTCCTTGAAGATGTTGTCCAGCGACGGCGGCACCGCCACACCCGGCAGCACCGAAAAACACAGCCCGTGCGCCTGGCCGGGCCCGTGGTACGGATCCTGGCCGAGGATCACCACCTTGACGTCGGCGAACGGCGTGGCGTCGAACGCGGCAAAGATCTGCGGCCCCGGCGGAAAGACCCGCGCGCCGGCGGCGCGGCGCTCACGCAGCAAACCCGACAACGCGCGCATGTCGTCGCGCTGCAGGTAGTCACCGACGCGCGCCTTCCACGACGGCTCCAGCTTGACGCGGTCATCGCTCATGCGCCGAAGCCGTGCCGCTCCGGCATCTGCGCCAAACGCAGCTGGAACAGCGCTTTGGTGATCAGCAGGCGTTCCTCGATCGGCTTGAGCACCAGATCGTTGGCGCCTTCGCGCAACAGCGTCGACTGGTTGACGCGGTTGAAGTCGCCAGTCATCACCAGCACCGGCAGACGGCGCTTGCCGTAGCCAAAATCGCCGCGGATCACGCGCAGCAGGTCGTGGCCGCTGAGTTCGCCTTTCAGATGCACGTCGGTCAGCACCAGGTCCGTGCCCGGCGCGCCATCGCCGTCGCGATGGGTTTCCAGGTAGTCGACCGCCTCTTCGACGCTGAGTGAGTGGGTGACGCGGATCTGCTGTGCCTTGAGCATCCGGATCGTCGCCATCGCCACGGTGCGGCTGTCCTCGACGTACAGCACATGCGCATCGGGGATGGCGGCCGGCTGCACGTAGCCGCGGATAAACGCCGCCAGTGCCTGATGGCCGTGTGCTTTGTCGAAATAATCAGTGACGTCCTCGGTGAAACGCCGGCCTTCAAGATGCGCCTGCACGTCGCCGGATACCACGATCACCGGCACGTAACGCTGGCCGCTGCTCTCACGCACGCTGCGCGCCAGTTGCAGGCCGTCACCGTCGGGCAGCAGCAGCGCGGTGGTGACCAGATCGACCGCACCCGCGGCGAGCGCCGCGCGCGCCTCCGCCAGGCCACCGCAGTCGACGATCTCGACATCGGCCAGCTCGCGCTGCAGCACGTCGCCGATCAGCCGGCGCACCAGCTTCGAGCCGTCGACGACCATCACCCGCGGCGCGGCGCTGGCAACGTGGCGCAAATCGTGACCGCCGCGCGTGCCGCCGCCGCTCATGTCTCGGTCGGCCGCGTCTGCCGCAGATAGTGACCGGTGACGATGCCGGCACCGAATAGACCGAGCAGCAGCGCCGCGATCAGCACGCCACCGGCCTGTAGCGGATCAAGCCCGGTGAGCGCGAAGCGGCTGCCGTAGCTCGCGGTGAGCTCGGCCAGCGGCTGGCGCAGCGCGCCGTCGGCGGCGCTCAGCAGCGCCAGCGCCAACGCACCGGCGGCGATGCCGTACCACGCACCGAGATACAAAAACGGCCGACGGATGAAGCCGTCGGTCGCGCCGAGCAGCTGCAGCACGCCGATCTCCTCGCGCCGCGACTGGATATCGAGCCGCACGGTGTTGCCGACCACCAGCAGCGCGCCAAACCCGAGCAGCGCGGCCAGCGTCCACGCCACGCGGCCGCCGAAGCGCAGCCAGCCGTCGAGCCGTGTGCGCCAGGCTGCATCGTGCCGCACCAGATCGGCGTCGGGCAGCTGTTCGAGTCCGGCCGCGAGCAGCGCCTCATCGCCCGACGGCGTCACCACCAACACATAGGGCAGCGGGTTGTCGGTGGTCGCGTCAATGGCGTCGTTGAGGCCGCCGGCCATGCGCAGTTCGTCCAGTCCCTGCTGCGGCGTGCGCAGCTCGACACGCGCGACATTGCGACGACCGCGCAGCTCGCCGGCCAGCGCGGTCGCGCGGTCGGCGCTGATGGTGGGTTTGAGGAACACGCTGATCGCGCGCGCGGCCTGCACGCTGCCCGAGAAGCGCTGCACGTTGTCGAGCACCAGCCACAGACCGAGCGGCAGCGCCAGCGCCACCGCCATCACCCCGACAGTCAGCGCCGTCGCCCACGGCTTGCGCAGCAGCCGGCCAAAGCTGGCGACGACGCTGTAGAGATGGTGATCGAACCAAGTGCCGACCCACGACGACGGCCGGCTTTCGCGCGCGCGCCGGGAGTCGCCGGCTTGCCGCAATTGCGCTTCTTCCAAATCCCGCGTCCCGAGCCCCGAGTCCCGCAGCGCCTCATTCATCGGCCAAATCCTCCGGCGCGATGTCGTCGGCGAGCGCACCGTGGTCGAGCACCAGCACGCGCTTGCGCATGCGCTTGACCAGGCCGAGATCGTGGCTGGCAATCAGCACGCTGGTGCCGCGCTCGGGCAGCGAGGCGAACAACGCGAATATCTCCGCCGACAGCGCCGGATCGAGATTGCCGGTGGGCTCGTCGGCGACCAGCAGCTGCGGCTCGCAGACCACCGCGCGCGCGATGCCGACGCGCTGCTGCTCGCCGGCCGACAGCTGCGTCGGCAGCGCGCGCTCGCGTGCGGCCAGGCCGAGCTTGTCGAGCACGCTGCGCACGCGCTTGGCCGTCTCGCGCCGGCGCAAGCCACGCAGGATCAGCGGCAGTGCGACGTTGTCGAACACGCTGCGGTCGGTGAGCAGGCGATGGTCCTGAAACACCACGCCGACCTCGCGCCGGTGCAGCGCGACGCGACGGCCACGTACCTTCATCAGATTGCGCTCGCCAAACAGCACCGCGCCGCGGCTGGGCCGTTCGGAGAGATGGATCAGCTTGAGCAGCGTGCTCTTGCCGGCACCGGAGTGGCCGGTGACGAACAGCATCTCGCCGGCATCGATCTGGAAGCTGACGTCGGCCAACGCGACGTGGCCGCCCGGATACTGCTTGCTGACATTGTCGAAGCGCAGGACGCTCATGGCCGGGAGTCGAGAATGGAGAGTCGAGAATGGGGAAAGCGACGACATCGTGTTGCGATCCACTACCGATGCGACGCTGCCAATGCTAACCAGAGTGGGTGTGAGCTCTGCGTCTCGAATCTTCGATTCCCCATTCCCGACTCCCCATTCTCGGCTCTTCAGTGCTGCGTCCGCGGCGCGCGGGTGATCAGCTTTTTCAGGCCTGAGCCGATCCGCGCGATCAACGATGGCGAGGACGCGCGCGCGACGGGGGGAGTGGCGGGTTTCGCGGACTCGGCCTGTCTGCTTGGGCGACGTGGGGCGGCCTGTTCCGACGCGGCTGCCGCCGATGAAGGCGCGGCTTGGGCATTGCCCGGCACGGCGGCGTCGGCACCCTCGATGCGGCGACCGCCGCGACGGCGGCGGCGCTTGCGCGGCGCACGCGCTGCGTCACTGTCGATGCCGGAAACCGCCGATGCCGTGGCCGCCGCCGGCGCTTCCGTGGCGATGGCGATCGGCGCGGCCTCTGCGTCGGGCGCAGCGCGCGGCGGACGTGGCG
>JBOHYD010000348.1:0-6748 GCA_050737635.1 Luteimonas sp.
CGGATGATCGCGGAAGTGCGCAAGGCGTGAGCCAGGCGTCCGCCACCACGGCGACTCCGGCAGCGTCGACGCGTGTGCTTGCCGGGCGCGTGGTGCTGGTGGTCGGCGCGCACGGCGGCCTCGGTCGCGCCGCGGCGATCGCGATCGCCGAAGCCGGCGCGCACGCGGTGCTGCTCGGCCGCAAGGTGCCGAAGTTGAACCGCGTTTACGATGCGATCGCATCGCGGGCCGGCGATGGCCTGCCGGAGCCGGCCAACTATCCTTTCGACCTCGAAGGCGCGACGCCCGACGACCATGCCGCGCTCGCCGAGCGCATTGCAACGGGTTTCGGCCGGCTCGACGGCGTGTTGTTCTGCGCCGCGGAGTTTCGCGGCCTCACGCCGCTCGAACACAGCGACCCCGCCGCGATCGCGCGCGCGATCCACGTCAACCTCACCGCCAAGGTGTGGCTGGCGCAGGCCTGCCTGCCGCTGCTTAAAACGGCCAACGACGGCGCGATCGTGTTTGCGCTCGACGACACCGTACGTACGTCCGGCGCGTACTGGGGCGGCTATGGGCTCGCCCAGGCCGGCACCGCGGCGCTGGTGTCGATGCTGCATGCCGAGCTCGCCAACTCCGGCGTGCGCGTCAGTGCCCTGCAGCCGGGGCCGATGCGCACCGGGCTGCGCGCGATGGCCTGTGTCGAGGAGGACGACCGTCGCGCGGTCGATCCGTCGCGCTACGCCGGTGCTTGCGTGACCTTGCTGTCAGCCGCTGGCAGCCGCCATCGCGGCCAGGTCTGGACGCCGTCGCCGTGAACCTCTCGTGTGTCGTAGCCGCAGCGCGCGATGGGCGCGTTGCCGCCAGTGCGGGCATGCCGCATTGCGCCGATGCCGCGCTGTTGCGGCAGCTGGGTGTCGCGAGCATTGCGGCCAGCGCATGACTATCGCCTCCGCTGCGCTGCTGCTGTTGTTGATCCTCGATCCGCTCGGCAATGTGCCGATCGCACTCAGCCTGCTGCGGCCGCTGACCCCGCGCCGCCAGCGCCTGGTGATGGCCCGCGAGCTGCTGATCGCGCTGGTCGTGCTGATGCTGTTTCTGTGGTTCGGCAAGTACGCGCTAGAGCTGATGCACCTGCGCCAGGAGTCGGTGTCGATCGCCGGCGGCATCGTGCTGTTCCTGATCGGCATCCGCATGATCTTTCCGTCGCCGGAAGGCGCGATGGGCGCGACGCCGGGCGGCGAGCCGTTCATCGTGCCGCTCGCGATCCCGATGATCGCCGGCCCCTCGGGGATGGCTGCGGTGATGTTGATGGGCAGTAACGACCCGGCGCGGCTCGGCGACTGGAGCATCGCGCTGCTGATCGCCTGGGCAGCGACGGCAGTGATCCTGATGTCGGCGACGGTGCTCTACAAACTGCTCGGCCTGCGCGCGCTGACCGCGGTCGAACGTCTGATGGGCATGCTATTGGTCGCGATCTCGGTGCAGATGTTCCTCGACGGCCTCGCGGCCTATCTCAATCTCGGCACCGCCATCTGATCGGATGTCTTTGCAATCAATGATTTGTACGATGCTCTCGGTCCATATGCCAGCCCTTGCCCGGTCATCAATGGCGGTGCTCCGCAGACCGTCATTTCACTGTCATCTAGGCAAAGTACCGTGTTAATCTGTTGTTAACTCCGCGTGATCGTGTTCGCACCTGCGGGGTGGGGCTCACCAATCCGATCCAGCATTCCACGCACGTGCCTGCACGCGTGCCGTCGCTCACCTTGCATCGAGGCTCTCCACCATGATCCACCCCAATCGTGTCCGCCTGTCGAAGCTGTCGCTTGGCCTCCTCCTCGCCCTCGCCGCGGCGCCCGCGTTTGCACAGACCACGTCGGCATCGCTCGGCGGTCGCGTCACCGGCACCGACAGCCAGCCGATGGCAGACGCGCAGGTCACCATCGTGCACACGCCGTCGGGCACGGTTAGCAACACGACCACCGATGCCAGCGGCCGCTACGCCGCACGCGGTCTGCGCGTCGGTGGCCCGTACACGATCACCATCACCCGTGACGGCCAGACCGAAACCCGCAACGACGTGTACCTGAGCCTGTCGGAAGCGAACAGCGTCGATGCCCAGGTGGGCGGTGGCACGGTCGCGGATGCCACCAATCTCGACGCCGTGCGGGTCACTGCGTCGCGCGAGATCAGCGTGTTCAGCCCCGACAAGGTGGGTGCCGGCACAGTGATCAATCGCGAGCAGATCGAATCGCTGCCCACGATCAACCGCAATCTCCAGGATATCGTCCGTCTCGATCCCCGCGTCGCGCAGACCGACAAGGCGCGCAACGAAATCTCCGTTGGCGGTCAAAACACGCGCTACAACTCGATCCGCGTCGACGGCATCAGCACCAACGACGCATTCGGTCTCGAAAGCAACGGCCTGCCGACGCCGCGCCAGCCGTTCTCGCTCGACACGATCGACGAAGTCGCGATTGACGTGGCCAACTACGACGTCAGCATATCCGGTGGCGCAGGCGGTGTGATCAATGCCGTGACCAAGTCAGGCACCAACGATTTTCATGGCTCGGTCTATGGTCTTTATCGCGACAACGACGATTTCGTACGCAAGAATGAAAACGGCAGCAGGTTTTCCGGTTTTGAGGACGAGCAAACTTATGGCGGCACGTTTGGCGGTGCGCTGATCAAGGACCGGCTGTTCTTCTTCGTCAACTACGAGAAGTTTGAGCAGGGCGCGCCAGGCCCGACCATCGGCCCGATCGGCTCGAATGCCTCCACGATCCTCAACATCCAACCGGCCGATATCGCTCGCATCCAGAGCATCGCACAAGGCTATGGTTTTGATGCCGGATCCGCGACTAATTTTGGCGGTGCCGACACCATCTCCGAGGAGTATGGTCTCAAGATCGACTGGAACATCACCGACGATCAGCGCGCGAGCTTCCGTTACGGCAACTCGGACCAGAGCGTGGCGATCTATCCAGGCTTCGGCACGGCCAGCGGCGGTTCAATTGCGCTGGGCAGTTACGGCTACCAGCGCGATTTCGAGTTCAAGACTTACGTCGCGCAGCTATACAGCAACTGGACGGAAAATTTCTCCACCGAGGCCAAACTCTCCTATCGCGACTACTCGGCGGTACGTACCCCGATTTCCAATTTGCCGGCGATTGCGATCACGGTCCCGACAGGCGCCAACTCGACCGCGGTAGTGAACTTGGGCACCGAGGAAAACACCCACGCCAATACCCTCGAAACCGAAACCTACAACGCATTCTTCGCTGGTACCTATTACACAGGCGATCACGAGATCAAATTCGGTTTCGATTACGAGGACAACGACGTCTACAACTTGTTTGGCCGCCGCTCGAATGGTGTTTACAACTTCGCAAGCATTGACGCATTCCGGAACGGCGCCCCGCTATCGTATCGGCTGTTCTATCCGACTGACGGCGACATCAACAACACCGCCGCGATCTGGAGCCTGCAGAATCTCGGGCTGTTTCTGCAGGACACCTGGTCGGTCAACGACAACCTGACCGTCACGCTGGGTATTCGCGCTGACCTGCCGATGATCGATGACGAGCCGACCTACAATGCCGCCGCCCAGGCCGCGTTCGGCTTCGACAATAGCAGGACCATCGACGGCAACAATCTCTACTCCCCGCGATTTGGCTTCAACTACACCTTCGACAGCGAACTGTCGTCGCAGCTGCGCGGCGGCGTCGGATTGTTTCAGGGGGCTGCGGCGAACGTTTGGCTGTCGAACGCTTTCACCAACACCGGCGCACGCTATGTTGACTACAATTTCTCCAGCATTCCGGCTGGCCGGACGTTCGGTTTTGATCCTGACCCGGCCAATCAGCTGGCATTGGTCAACGCCTACGCAGTTGCGAACGGGGCGCTAAGACCCGGGGTCCAAGCCTTGGACTTCATAGACCCGAGCCTCGGCCAGCCGTCGGTGTGGAAGGCCAATTTGGCCTTTGATAAGGAACTTCCGCTGTGGGGGATGGTCGCATCGGCCGAAGTGGTGCTGACTCAGGTCAAGGAGGCGATTTACTACCAGAACCTCAACCTGGGCGCGCCGACGACGATCGGCCAGGATGGCCGAGTCATTTTCTGGAACAATGCCGGGCTCAATCCCAATAACTGGAATCGTTTCGGCGAAAATTGCCTCAATGAAACAGCCGGCAGCAATTGCACGCGAGTGACCACACGCACCAAGACCAATGCCAATGCTGCGTTCGGCGACGCCATCATCGCTCGACCGACCAGTAAGGGCCGAGGAGAGCAGTTGACCGTGTCGCTGCAGAAGCCATACGGTGAGGGCGACTGGTATTGGCAGCTGGCCTACACCTACACCAGCGCGACCGAAGTCAGCCCGTTGACCAGTTCCACCTCGGGGTCAAACTACAGCAACAATGCCATCTTCCAGGCCAACGAAAACCTAGCCTCGACGTCCAGCTATGAGATCCGTGACCGCATCAGCGGCCTGGTGAGCTGGAAGCACGCATTCTTCGGCGACAACGAGACAAAAGCATCGCTGTTCTATGAGGGCCGTTCCGGCAAGCCTTACAGCTATACCTTCGACAACGACGCCAATGGCGATTTTATTTCCGGTAACGATCTGCTTTACGTCCCCAATGGTCCTGGCGACGTGATCTTCAGAAGTGCTGCGGAAGAAGCCGCATTCTTCCGTTTCATCAATGGCAATGACTACCTCGCCTCGCGTCGCGGTCAGGTGGTAGAGCGCAATGGCGCGCGCAGCAGTTGGGTGAACCAGTTCGATCTGCATATCTCGCAGGAACTGCCCGGTTTCTTTTCGGGCAACAAGGCCGAACTATTCTTAGACATCCTCAATATCGGCAATCTGATCAACAAGGATTGGGGGCAGATCGAGGAAATCGGTTTCCCCTTGCAGCGTGGCATCGTCGAGTTCGGTGGCATCGATCCGGCGACAGGCAAGTATGTCTACCGCTTCAACACGCCGGATGCGGAATCGATTTATGACACCAATGCCGTCTCGCGCTGGTCCGCCCAGATCGGATTCAAGTATTCGTTCTGATCCATTTGATGACATGATTAGCGCCGAACCTCAGCCGGCCATCGCAGGATATGAGATGGCCTGAGCGCACGGTAGACCCACTTTCGACCCGGAGGCGGGTCACGGCGATGCCCCCAGTGCAGTTCCAGGCTGGACCTTCGTGCAGCACCAGTGCTCGGCGATAGCGCCTTGTTAGGCGATGGGCGGCAACACGTCTTGAAACAGGATGCCCAGCAACTGCCCGCCCTCCGGACGGCTCCAGTCCTGGGCGAGCTCGGCCATCAGCGTGTTGGTCGCGGTGAGCACGACTCCTTCGCGTTCCATGCGGCGCCGCGACATGTTTTCGGATAATTCGTAAGGCGACCCTGATGCGTCCATCACCGCCTGGACCTGATAGCCCTCGCGGCAGGCGCTGATGGCCGGAAATACCAGGCAAACGTCGGTTGTCACACCGGCCATGATGAGGTTTTTGCGGCCTGTGGCTTCCACGGCACCCTTGAAGTTGGGGTCGTTCCAGGCATTGACGATGCCGGCACGCTGGATTCTGATAGCGAACGCTTCAGGGAGAATTTTCTCGAGCTCTGGCATCAAAGGTCCTTGGACATTCTGCTCTTGCGAGCTGGTCAGAACGACCGGGATACCCAAAATTTTGGCTGTCTTGGCCAGAGCTAGGGTGTTTCGCCGGGCCACCTCAAGCGCATGTCGTTATACACAAGTTGAACTATCCTTCGTAACCCCGTGATTGCTTAAGGGTCTTGCGATGGGATGGGCAGCCGACGAGTGGGCCACGGCCGACCTGGGAGACGTGCGGTTGAATCGGCGGTTGGTGAAGGTGGCGCAGCAACTGGCCGACAAGCCGACGGCGAGCATACCCGGGGCATGCGGCGGTTGGGCTGACACGCTCGGGACGTATCGCATGCTCAGCAACGACCGCGTTGACTGGCGTGATGTGCTTGAGCCGCATATTCAGCGCACGGTGCAACGTATGGCGGAGGAATCGTTGGTGCTGTGCCTGCAAGACACCACCGAGCTGGACTTCAACGGCCAGGCCATCGATGGCCTGGGCCCCCTGAGCTACGAGGCTCAGCGGGGGATGTACTTGCATCCGACCTACGCGGTGAGCCCGCAGCGTGAGCCGTTGGGGGTGTTGGACGCCTGGATGTGGGCGCGCGAGCCGCGCGACGCGCAAGGGCAGCGCGGCGGTGTTACCGAGAGCGTGCGCTGGATCGAAGGCTACGAGCGGCTGGCTGAGGTGTCGCAGGAGTTGCCAGGGACCCGGTTGATGCAAGTGGGCGACCGCGAAAGTGACATGTTCGAGCTGATGCGTCGCGCGCAGGACATGGACTGGCCAGTGGATCTGCTGGTGCGCTCGCAGCACAACCGCGTGCTGCCCGAGGGGCAGCGCTTGTGGGATCAGGTGCAGGCTTGCGCCAGCGTTGGCGAGATCGAGTTCACGATGGGCGGGCGGCCCGGACGCACGGCGCGCATGGTCAAGCAGGCCCTGCGGGTCAAACGGGTTCACCGGGGTGGCAAAGGTGAGGCCGGGGTGGCGATGACGTGCGTGATCGCCAGCGAGATCGCCGCGCCGCAAGGAGATGGGCTGGACTTCGTGCCGATGGTCACCGAGCGCTATTTCTTCATCTGCCAGCACGCCGCGCTGCAGGCCGAACGCGTCGCCGCGCTGGTCGAACTGCTGCGCGATGCGACATTCCAGCAGCAGCT
>JBOHYD010000349.1:0-4134 GCA_050737635.1 Luteimonas sp.
GTCCCACACGCTCTGTACTGCGATCACGATGTCTTCGATGTAGTCGGCGCGTGCCTGTCGTTCGCGCCGGTTGACTGCAGACAGGAGCTCCTTCAGTTGTCGTTCGGTGAGGCGGGCGAGTTGGTCGAGGTTGCCGAGGCCGGCGGCGGCGAGTTGGGCGAAGCATCCGTACCAGTCGACGTCGGTATTGCGCGCTGCCGTTCCTCGCGCATCTCCACGATCACCTCGTGAACGAAAAAACTGCTGTTCACCGCGAACCAGGTCGACATGAACACTTCCGCCTCGTCGCCCTTCAGGCTGCGCACCCACTCGGGCTCGACGTCTGCAGCTTGCGCGGCGATCGGAATGACCACCTCCTGGTGGACGCCGAACAGGCGACGGATCTGCGCATACCGCAAGTCGCCGCCGGCGCACATGACATGCATGTCGGCGATGAACTTGGCGGCGCGGTGAGCGATCTCCAGCCCCTCGAAGAACGAGTACTCGCGCACGGTGACCTGGCGGCCGGAAAGCGCGAGCGGCGTATCCGGCTTGAGCGAGGCCAGCTTCTCCGCCGCCGAGGGTTCCTCGGCGGCGGGCTTCTGCTTGTCTACCTTGCGTGCCATGCGCTTAGGCCGCTTCCTGCAGCTCGATCTTGCCGAAGTTGCCGAGCTCGTCGTCGTTGCCCTGATCGGAATCGAACAGGACCGCGCCGCTGAGCTCCATCGTGCCGAAGCTCTCGTTGATCATCGGCAGCTGCGAGGACGGGTCGAACTGGCAGCGGTACAAGCGCACACGCACGCGGGTGTTGTCGAGCGTGTTGATGCCGTCCAGCACCAGGTAGCGCTCCGGCGGACGCTGAGTGAACATCGCGACGTCGGTCGACGCGCCGTGGCTGTAGGCGGCCTTCAGCGGCTGGACGTAGGTCGATGCATTCAGCAACTTGCCGATTCCACCAGGCGCCGATTCGAGCTCGTAGTGCGAAGGATTCACGGTCACCGGCGCGCCGGCGCTGTCGGTCAGCACCAGGGCCGAGACCGTGCCGTGGTCGAGCATGAACACATCGCCGGCGACCAGGTCATCGGGCAGAAGCTCTCCGGTAACGGAGCCGGCTGCGGTGTCGACGACAGAACCATACAAGCCGAGTGCCAGGTTCGAGCCGGTGATCCAGTTCAGCGTCATGGCGATCTCGGCTTCATTGCCCTTTTGCAGGCGAGCCGAGGTGACGCGATTTCCCGAGTAGCTTTCTTTGCGGGTTTCGGATTCGGTGCTGAGCGAGACGTCGCACTTCGGTGCGTCGCCGACCCATATCAGCTTGCCGGGTTTGCCACCCGCGAGCCGTTCACCGAGATAGATCTTGCCTTGGAACGAAAAGTCTTTCATCGCGGGTGTCTCCGTAAGTTGAAGCGATGGTTATGGAACCGTTGAGGCTGCCGATCAGCCTTGCGGGCGCGTGGTGCCGTGCGGCGTATTCGCGGCAGCACCGCCCGCGATATGCGTGGTGCCCGGCCGCGTGGTGCCGGCGGCGGTACCGGCGGCATCGATGGCGGGCTTGTCCAGGACGCCGGCGTCCTTGAGGAATTTGGCGTCGTGTTCGTTGACCTGGATCTGGATGCCATCGGGGCCCGGACGCAGGCGCTTGCCGGCGTGGGTGTGCGGCTTGTAGATCGTCACGGTCTGCAGGCTGTTGTCTTTCGGTTCGTTCACTTCAGTTCTCCGATGGTAGGGAGAGGGCGACCGCCCTCGTAATAGGCGAGCAGCCGCTCGACTTCTGAGCGCAGGACGCCGGCGGCGTAGTCCGCCAGGCGTTCCGGGCGCCGACCCTTGCGCAACATCTGCGCCACGCTCGGGCCGTACTCCACGACCAGCGGTTGCCGCATCTGTCCGATGTAGCGCCCCGCCGTCATCTTTCGCTTCGGGCCTTCGCGCCGGACGACCTGCTTGTTGCCGCTGTTGAGGCCGGCGAAGAACGAGCCCTCGCGCAGCGTGCGACGGCCGCGGAACGGCGCCGCCGTGACACCGCGGCGGGTCTGCCTGGCGCGGAAGTTGCGCAGGCCGATGCCGCGGAAGTAGCCGGTGAGGCGCAGGCCGTCCGGAATCTCGCGCGTGCCGATGTCCTGGCGCACGCGTGCGGCCTGGATGTCGTACTCCGCCTGGATGTCGCGGCGCGCTTCCACGGGCAAGCGCCGGCGCAGGGTTTGCACGGCACGCTTCTGCACCCAGGGCAGGTAGCTCTGCAGCAGGCCCAGGTTGCGCGAGACCTCCAGCGCCTTCTGCAGCTCGAAATTGAGGACGCCGAGTTTCATCGACGGTACCTCGTGCTGTACATCTGCTGGATCACCTGCTCGGCGAGGCCGTCAGGGCGATCGAGGATGATCGACTCTTCAAACTGCAGCGTCAGCGCGCTCGGCATTGGTGCGTACTCATCGAGCGCATGCTCGATGTCTTCGTCGATCGCGGTCGTGAGCTCGTGCAGGTTCTCCAGGTCGGCCGGAATGCGCGCCTCGACGATCAGCGTGAACTCGCGCTCGCGCTTGGAGTTGGCCCCGTCCGGATAGACGCGGCTCCCGCTGTACAGCGTGATGCGCGGCGCAGAGGGCGGGCTCTTTTCTTCTTCGGTGCGAACGTCGGCGCCGGCGTCCGTCAGGTAGCCGTTCGCAACGCTGATCTGCCGAAGGCGAACGGCCAGCGCTTCAATGATCTGGAAGGTGCGGGCTTTTTCAGCCATACATCACCGCCTTGGCCACGTAGCCGTCGTCGCTGTCTAGCACGTCGACCTTCTTCGACCAACCGCCGATCACCACCAGGTCGCCCTGGGTTGGCACCCACTGAGCCACCATGAAGCTGACCATCGTGACGGTGGCCACCACCTCGCCATTCGTCCCGTAGCGCTCGACCCCGCGATCGATCACCACGCGCACCGGCAATGCGGCAGCTGCGCCGCGCTGCACGGTGCCATCCCGCCCGAACACGTCGAACAGATCGGTGTGCAAATCTGCGAAGGCTAGGTCTGCGTCGCTCACGGCTTCACTTCCTCGGGCACGGCGTTGCCCTGCACCTTGTCGATGCCGTCCAGCTGGATCTCGTACTGGATCAGGCAGGCCTTGCGCTCGCCCGATACCTCGAAGATCGCGTCGATCGGCGCGCTGTCGCGCCATTTGCATCGCTTGCGCAGGTCCGGATCGATCGGCACGTAGTACTTGACCGGCTTCTCGATCACTTCCTTCGCAGGCTTCACCACCTGGCGGTTCGCACCGCAGGCGGTCAGCAGCGATGCCACTGCAAGCGTGGTCAGTAGTCGCGCAACGTGGGACATGCCGCCTCCAGTGCTTTGAGCGCCGCCTTGCAGGTATCGGGCTTGTTCGCTGCCTCGCGCTTGAACGCCGCAGCCGACTTCTCCGCGGCTTCCTGGCGACGCTTCACTTCGGCCGTGGCTGCGGCGGACTGCGCACGCGCCTCGAGCAGGCGCTCCGCTTCCTTCCGCACGGCGTCCTCGAAGTCGCGCTCCTGCTTCTGATAGGTGGCCAGCTTCGACAGCAGTTCCTGCTCGCGTTCCTTGAACTTGGCCTGGTCCGCGACGCGGCCGCTCTTCTCCGCGTCGCGCTCGGTGGTGACCGATACGACGCGCTGTTCTGCGCGGTAGGCATTGAGGGCTGCGATGAAGAACGCGATCGCGAGCAGACCGCACAGCAGCTTGAGTTTGCTGCCCGGCTTGCGGAGCCATTCGAGGAAGTCGGCGATCGCGCTGAGAACGAAGTCCCAGGCGGCCTTGAGCAGTCGCAGGAAGGTCGTCACTGGGCAGGCCTCCAGGGCATCAGCATCAGCATGGCGATCAGATACTTGACGATGACCACATGCCAGCCAGGCAGCGGATACGGCGACACCCACTGGTGCAGGAGCACGATCAGGAAGCAGAGCGCGATGCCGATGTGGCAGATCGCCCATACCAGCCATCGCGCCCACTCGGCGACCTGGCCGCGGTCCATGCTTTGGATCTCGTTCCACAGTGCGAGCCAGGCGCGGGGCCGCAGGAGATCCAGGCTCAAGCCTGGCAGGCGCACCGGCGAGCTCGGCTGATCGGTATGTTTCAGGCGCCAGCAGATTGCGCTGAAAAGCGCGAAGGCGCCGAAGAGATTCGTGTAGTGCATCACCGGC
>JBOHYD010000350.1:0-2349 GCA_050737635.1 Luteimonas sp.
TCGCTGCTGGCGGCGATCTCCGCGCGCACTGCCGGCGTGGTTCGTGCCAACTGGTGTCGTGCGATCTTCATGCCGCTTGGCCCCCTTGGATTTTGGTCTTGATTCGATCGATCGCCCTGCGCATGACATCGCGCGCCATGAGTAATGGGTAGCGCCGGGTGTCAGAGGTGGCCCCGGGAATTTGAACAGTGCGATAAGTGGACTCCCTGCTCACTGAGGCGATGATGATCGCCATACGAGGAGCAGAGCATGACACGCAGACCCCGTCGCAACCACTCACCGGCGTTCAAGGCCAAGGTAGCCCTCTCCGTCGTCCGAGGCGACAAGACGCTGGCCGAGTTGGCCCAGCAGTACGACGTCCATCCCAACCAGATCACCCTGTGGAAGGCCCAGTTGCTGGAGCACGCCACGGCCGCCTTCGGCGAGCCGGCACGCAGCAGCGAACCCCCGGTCGACCTCAAGGCACTGCACACCAAGATCGGCGAGCTGACGCTGGAGAACGATTTTTTAGAAAGCGCGCTCACCAAGGCGGGATTGCTGAGCGCAAAGCGATGATCGACCGTACCCACCCGTTGCCGATCGCCCATCAGGCCGAAGCGGCCGGCCTCAGCCGGGGCAGCGTGGACTCCCTGCCGCGACCGGTGCCGCCCCAGGACCTGGCGCTGATGCGGCGGATCGACGAGCTGCATCGCGGCGCGCGTCAAGGTAGTTGTCGCCTCAGTCACGCAGCCAGCGGCTGCGTATCTGCTGCATCCGAGCGCGACGGGATGACCCAGTCGCGTTCGGGGTTGAGCGTCACCGCGCCGATCGGCGACCAGTTTCGGGTGTGGCCTGACCAGCGCGCCGGATGGCGTGCCCGGGCGTGCTGATACAACGCATGGCGGGCACCGAGGATGGCCTCGTCCTCGCCGGCGTGGCGCTGCGCCGGACTGACGTAGCGGATGCCGCTGTGGCGATGCTCGATGTTGTACCAGCGCACAAAACCGGTCGCCCAGTCCCGCGCGGCGTCGAGGTCGGGGAACCCGTGAGCGGGAAACTCGGGGCGATACTTGGCGGTGCGGAACAGTGCTTCGGCATAGGCGTTGTCGTCGCTCACGCGCGGCCGCGAGTACGAGGGTTTCACGCCCAGCCAGTGCAGCATCGCCAGCACGGTCGTGGCCTTGAGGGTGGAGCCGTTGTCGCCGTGCAGCACCGGCTTGGTGTCCAGGGCCGCTATTCCTTCGGCCAGCGCGGTGCGCCGCACCAGATGCGCGGCATGATCGGCGTGGTCGGTGTCGTGCACTTCCCAGCCGACGATCTTGCGGCTGTACAGGTCGAGGATCAGATACAGGTGGAACCACTGGCCCTGCACCCTGGCGGGCAGGTAGGTCATGTCCCAGCACCAGACCTGGCGCGGGGCGGTGGCGATATGCGTGGTCGGCGGACGGAGCGCGTTCGGAACCTTGGCACGCCCGCGATGGGCGCTCTGATCCTGCGCGCGCAGCACGCGGCGGAAGGTGACCTCGCTTCGTCGGCCAGCAAGGGCACGATACGGGCCGGCGGCACGTCGGCGAAGCGTGGCTCGTTGGCGACGCCGAGTACCTGCGCACGTTCGGCGGGGCTCAAGGCATGCGCAGGCATCGGGCGGACCGCCTGGGGCCGACCATCACCGGCGATGAGGCCGGCGTGGGCCTTCCAGCGCTGAAGGGTCCGCAGCTCGATGCCGGCGGTCTCGCACGCCAGGTGCAGCCGGGCACCCCCGGTGTGTGCGGTGTGGATGTCCCGGGCCAAGGCTTGACGATCTTCGCGGCCGATCATTCGGCCTCGCCCTTGTTGAAGATCGCCGCGACTTTTTTTGACAGCACCAGCAGCGCCGCCGTCTCCGCCAGCGCCCGATCCTTGCGCAGCAGGTCGCGCTCGAGCTCCTTGATGCGCTTGCGGTCGGTCCGCGTGGCCTGCGGGCTGGCGCGCATCTCCTCGGGCGAGGCCAGCGCTGCCATCGCGCTGCTGCACCATTACTCCAACTCGGCCGTATACATCCCGTGTTGGCGGCACCACGCACTCTTCTCCGCCTCGTTCATCGCCGCCGTCGCAATTACCGCTTCAAGCCGCGCGGCCGCCGTCCAGGAACGCACCCGCGCCGGTCGCGACTGCACCTGCTTCAACCAACGATCCAGCGTTCCCGCCGTAATCCCCACGTCCTGCGCAACCACCTGCAACGCTGCGCTTTCGGGCGGCAACAACCGCGCCACCGCCCTGTCCTTGAATGCTTGGCCGTATCGAGCCACGTCTTGAGTCCTTTCGCCCCCGGGGAAGAAGTCTATCGGAGCGACAACTAGTGTAGTGCTTCACGCTGTTTGAACCACTTTC
>JBOHYD010000351.1:0-22200 GCA_050737635.1 Luteimonas sp.
GTGCCGTCGCCATCGACGCGCAGCGGCAGCCGGCCGGCGATGCCGTCCTGCACCAGCACGCCGTCGCGTGGCGCGGCGATGCCGGCGTCGAGCACCGCGTGCGCGGTGCCGACGCTGGGATGGCCGGCAAAGGGCACCTCATGCTGCGGGCTGAAGATGCGGATGCCGTAGCTCGCCTCGGGCGACGTGGCAGGGAACACGAACGTCGTCTCCGGCAACCGCGTCCAGCGCGCGATCGCCTGCATCGCGACATCGTCAAGGCCGTCGGCGTCGAGCACCACGGCCAATGGATTGCCGGCACCGGGGCGGTCGGCGAAGACGTCGAACTGCAGGTAGCGGCGAGCGGTCATGCCGGAAGGCCTTCAAGGGGATTGCGCGCAAGTGGACAATGGGCCATTAAACTGCGTGCCCGCCCGCGCCCGTCGGCGCTTGTTTCGCATTCTACGGATCCGATGTTCAACTCCTCGCACCGCGCACGCTGGATCGTGCTCAAGTTCGGCGGCACCTCGGTGTCGCGTCGCCACCGTTGGGACACCATCGGCCGGCTCGCCCAACAGCGCGCCGACGACAACGCCGCGCGCGTGCTGGTGGTGGTGTCGGCGCTGTCGGGGGTGACCAACGCGTTGACCGCGATCGCCGACGGCGCCACCGACAGCGCCGCGCGCATCAGTGCGCTGGTCGAGCGGCATCGCAGCTTTGCGCAAGAGCTCGATCTCGACGCCGACACAGCAATCGGCGCGCGCCTCACAGGCTTGCAGTCGCTGCTCGCCGACCCGCGCGCCGCATCGCGCCCGCTCGACTGGCAAGCCGAGGTGCTCGGCCAGGGCGAGCTGCTGTCGTCGATGCTCGGCGCGGCGTATCTGCGCGCGCAGGGGCTCGATTTCGGCTGGTGCGATGCGCGCGACTGGCTCGACGCGATCGCGCTGCCTAACCAGAGCGCGTGGGCGACGCGGCTGTCGGTCAACTGCCGACGCGAGGAGGCCGACGCCGACTGGCACGCACGCTTCGACGCGCATGCCTCGCGGCTGCTGCTGACGCAAGGTTTTATCGCGCGCCACGCCGACGGCGGCACCGCGGTGCTCGGGCGCGGCGGTTCGGACACTTCGGCGGCGACGTTCGGCGCACTGCTCGGTGCGGCGCGCGTCGAAATCTGGACCGACGTGCCCGGCATGTTCAGCGCCAACCCGAGGGAGGTGCCCGATGCGCGTCTGCTGACCCGGCTGGATTACGCCGAAGCCCAGGAAATCGCCACCACCGGGGCCAAGGTGCTGCATCCGCGCTCGATCAAGCCCTGCCGCGATGCCGGCGTGGCGATGGCGATCCTCGACACCGAGCGCCCGGAACTGCCCGGCACCAGCATCGACGGCGACGCCGTCACCGTGCCCGGCGTCAAAGCGATCAGCCGCCGCAACGGCATCGTGCTGGTGTCGATGGAAAGCATCGGCATGTGGCAGCAGGTCGGCTTCCTCGCCGACGTGTTCGAGCGCTTCAAGCGCCACGGCCTGTCGGTGGACCTGATCGGCTCGTCGGAGACCAATGTCACCGTGTCGCTGGACCCCAGCGAAAACCTGGTCAGCACCGACGTGCTGGCGCGGCTGTCGGCGGATCTCACGGAAATCTGCCGGGTGAAAGTGATCGCGCCGTGCGCGGCGATCACCCTGGTCGGCCGCGGCATGCGCTCGCTGCTGCACAAGCTGTCCGACGTGTGGGCCACGTTTGGCCGCGAGCGCGTGCATCTGATCTCGCAGTCGTCCAACGACCTCAACCTGACCTTCGTCATCGACGAGGCCGATGCCGACGGTCTGCTGCCGGTGCTGCACGCCGAGTTGATCGACAGCGGCGCGATGCCGGTCAACGATGCCAGCGTGTTCGGGCCGAGCTGGCAGGAGATCGTCAATGGCCGGCGGACGCGCGCACCGGCCTGGTGGCAGCACGGCGCGGCGCGCACGCGGCTGCTGCAGATCGCCGCCGCCGACACACCGCGCTACGCCTACCACCTGCCGACGCTGCGCGCCCGCGCGCAGGCGCTCAACGGCGTCGCCGCGATCGATCGCCGCTTTTTCGCGATCAAGGCCAATTCGCATCCGACACTGCTGCGCGCACTGCACGCCGAAGGCTTCGGGCTGGAATGCGTGTCGCAGGGCGAGCTCGATCACGTCTTTGCCGTGCTGCCGGACATCGACCCGTCGCGCGTGCTGTTCACGCCGAGCTTCGCGCCGCGCCGCGAATACGAGGCGGCGTTTGCACGCGGCGTCACCGTCACGCTCGACAACATCGAGGCTTTGCGCCATTGGCCCGAGGTGTTTCGCGGCCGCGATCTGTGGCTGCGCGTCGATCTCGGCCGCGGCGACGGCCACCACGCCAAGGTCGTCACCGGCGGCGTGGCGTCCAAGTTCGGCCTCGCGCTCGGCGCGTTCGATGCGTTTGTCGCCCAGGCGCACGCGATCGACGCGCGCATCACCGGCATCCACGCCCATCTCGGCAGCGGCATCGACACCGTCGCGCACTGGCGCGAGGTCTATGCCGAACTCGCCGGCTTTGCCGACGGCGTCGGCAGCGTCGAGACGATCGACATCGGCGGCGGCCTGCCGATCCCGTACAAGCCCGATGCGCAGCCGTTCGACATCGCCGCATGGGCGGCCGGTCTCGCCGAGATCAAGGCCGCGTACCCGCGCTACGCGCTGGCGATCGAGCCCGGCCGCTATCTGGTCGCCGAATGCGGCGTGCTGCTCACCCGCGTCACCCAAGTCGTCGACAAGCAGGGCGTGCGCCGCGTCGGCCTTGATGCTGGCATGCATACGTTGATGCGACCGGCGCTGTACGACGCCTTCCACGGCATCCACAACCTCACGCGCCTCGACGCAGCGGCCGACACCGCTTGCGACGTGGTCGGGCCGATCTGCGAATCCGGCGATGTGTTCGGCACCCGGCGGCCGCTGCCGATCGACACCCGCGAAGGCGATGTCGTGGTGATCGCCGACGCCGGCGCCTACGGCTTCGTGATGGCCAACACCTACAACCTGCGCGCGCTGCCGGGCGAGGAGATCGTCGATGACGCCTAACGCGCAGCTGGTGGTTGCCTGTGCGGTCGTGGCCGGCGGCGCGGGAGCGGTGCGATGAGTCCGGTGTTCGATCGCGACCGCGTGCGTGCGTTCGGCTTCGTGCGCTGCGGCTTCGACGCCGGCACCGGCGTCGCGCAGTTGGTTTACGCCTTCGACGACGGCGTCGAGCTGATCGAAACCGTGACCGTGCCCGGCGCGCCGTTCGTGCTCGGCGCCGCGCGCGCGGCAGCCGTCGAACAGGCATTGCAGCTGCTGCACCTGATCGCCGGCGTCAGCTATTACAAGGCCGCGGTGCCGGCCGAGATCCGCATCGACGCGTATGCGATCGACGCCGACACCGCGGCGATGCTCGACGACCTGTATCTGCACGGGCTCGGTGAGTTCGCGTACCGCAACGGACTGGATCTGCATGGAAGAGTCCGGTTTCCGATCGCGGAAGCGCCCTCATCCGCCCTCCGGGCACCTTCTCCCGCAAGCGGGACAAGGGATCAGGAGCAAGGCGCACTGCCTGGCCTTTTTCCCGTGAGTGGGACAAGGGATCAGGAGCAAGACGCGCTGTCTGTCCCTTCTCCCGCGAGCGGGAGAAGGTGGCCCGAAGGGCCGGATGAGGGTGCTCCTGGTCCCACACGCAAGCACCACGCGCTGGTCGCGATCGGCGGCGGCAAGGATTCGCTGGTGTCGATCGAGGCGCTGCGCGCGATCGGTGTCGCGCAGACCGTCACCTGGATCGGCGGCTCGCAGCTGATCCGCGCCTGCGCCGAGCGCACCGGCCTGCCGACGCTCAATATCGGCCGCCAGCTTGCGCCGGAGTTGTTCGATTACAACCGTCAGGGCGCGTGGAACGGCCACATCCCGGTGACCGCGATCAATTCCGCAATCTTGGTATTTGCCGCGGTGCTGCTCGGCATGGACCAGGTGGTGTTTTCCAATGAGCGCTCGGCGAGCTATGGCAGCCTGATCGTCGGCGAGGACGGCACCACCACCGGCGAGGTCAACCACCAGTGGTCGAAAGGCTGGGCGTTCGAGCGGAAGTTTGCCGCGCAGGTGCGGCGCAAGATCGCGCCGGGTCTGCATTACTACTCGCTGCTGCGGCCACTGAGCGAGTTGGCGGTGGCACGGCAGTTTGCGAAAAGTGATCGCTACGACGCGCATTTTTCGAGCTGCAACCGCAACTTCCATCTGCTCGGCGAGCGACCGGTGAGCCGCTGGTGCGGGGTGTGCCCGAAATGCCATTTCGTGTTTCTCGCGCTCGGCGTGTTCATGCCCAAGCCGCGGCTGGTCGGCATCTTCGGCCGCAACCTGCTCGACGATGCCGCGCAGGTGCCGGGCTTCGACGCCTTGCTCGAATACCAGGACCACAAGCCCTTCGAGTGCGTCGGCGAAGGCCGCGAATCGCGCGCGGCGCTGGCGGCGTTGGCAGCGCGTCCGGAGTGGCGCGAGGACGCGGTGGTGCAGCGGTTTGCGCGCGAGATCCTGGCGCAGCTCGATGCGTCCGAACTGGCGGTCGCGCCGCTGCTCGCTATCGACCACGAACACGGCGTGCCCGATGCGCTCTGGAGCCGGCTGCGTGCGCATTTCGCAGCTTGACGGCCGCCGGGTCGCGCTGTGGGGCTGGGGGCGCGAGGGGCGGGCGGCGTACGCGGCGTTGCGGCGCGGAGACGGGGGGGAGTGTCGGGACTCGGGAGAGCATCGGGACTCGGGACTCGGGACTCGGGACTCGCAGAGCGGGGATCGGAGGCCAGGGACCGAGGGCCGGGACCGGGAGGGCAGGGTGCTGACGTTGTTTTGCAGCGCCGAGGAGGCCGTCGATGCGCGGGCGCTGGGTGATGATGCGTTGAGCATCGAGACCGAGGTCACTGGCGAACGCCTCGCCGCGTTCGATGTCGTCATCAAGTCGCCCGGCATCAGTCCGTATTCGTCCGATGCGGTGTTTGCCAGTGCACGCGGCACGCGTTTCATCGGCGGTACTGCGCTGTGGTTTGCCGAGCGCACTGACGCGCGCACGGTGTGCGTGACCGGCACCAAGGGCAAGAGCACCACCAGCGCGCTGATCGCGCACCTGCTGCGCAAAGGGGGCCACCGCACCGCGCTGGTCGGCAACATCGGCGTACCGCTGCTGGAAGTGATCGACGGCGACGCCGAGATCTGGGTGATCGAGTTGTCGAGCTACCAGACCTGCGACGTGGCCTTGAGCGGCGTGCGGCCCGTGGTGGCGGTGGTGACCAATGTCTATCCCGAGCACCTCGACTGGCACGGCAGCGAGCAGCGCTACGTCGACGACAAACTCGCGTTGCTGACCGATGCGCATCCGCAGGTTGCGGTGTTGAACGCGCGCGATCCGCGCCTGACATCGCTCGTGCTGCCCGACAGCGACGTACGCTGGTATGCCTGCGACGACGGCTGGCATCTGCGCGACGATGCGCTGTATCGCGGCGCTGCCTTCGTGCTCGACACCGCGCAGGTGCCGCTGCCCGGCCGCCACAACCGCAGCAATCTGTGCGCGGCGCTGAGCGCGATCGATGCGCTTGGCTTCGATGCGGCCGCGCTCGCTGCGCATGCCATCAGCTTCCAGCCGCTGCCGCACCGGCTGCAGACGCTCGGCACGCGCGACGGCGTCGCTTACGTCAACGATTCGATCAGCACCACGCCGCACGCGAGCCTCGCCGCGCTCGAGGTGTTTTGCGATCGCCGCGTCGCGCTGCTGATCGGCGGCCACGACCGTGGGCTGGACTGGAGCGGATTTGCATCGGCGATGACGACGCAGGTGCCGCTGGCGATCGTCACCATGGGCCAGAACGGCGGCCGCATCCATGCCTTGCTCGCGCCGCTCGCGCTGGCCGGCGGATTCATCCTGCGGCAGGCCAGCGGCCTCGGCGAGGCGCTCGCGCATGCGCGCGAGGCGCTCGCCGGCGATGGCGTCGTGCTGCTGTCGCCGGGCGCACCGAGCTTTGGCGCCTACCGCGACTACACCGAGCGCGGCCGCCACTTCGCGACCCTGTCAGGTTTCGATCCGCACGCGATCGTGTCGATCGCGGGACTCGGCATCGCGTAAGCGCACACACGCGCCGTGGGCGCGGCCATGGCGGGCCCCACCGGGACCCATGGCGCGCACGCTGGTGCGGTCAGCCGGTGCTCGCCCGCAGCGCCCGATACGGCGGCGTCGCCATCACCATTTCCGCCAGCGAGAACGCGAGTTCGCGTTCGGCGAGCACCGTGCCGTCGGCACCGTGGTCGAGCAGGTGCTTGACCTCGACATCGCTGTGTGCGCGGGCGAGCACGGTGATGTCGGGGTTGACGGCCTTGAGCCGCGCGATGGTTTCGCCGGCTTCGAGCGCGCGCGGGATCGCAAACACCGCGAGCTTGGCGCGCTGCGGCAGCGCGTCCTGCATCACCGCCTCGACGGCGACATTGCCGCGCACGCTCAGCAAGCCCGCCGCGCGTGCGCTGGCGACGCGATCGGCGTCTTCCTCGACCACCAGCACCGGCACGCCGCGGCGCTGCAGCAGGTCGGCGAGCTGGCGGCCGACGCGGCCGTAGCCGACGATGATCGCGTGGTCGGCCAAATCGATAGGCACCGCGAGATTGGGGTCGTCGGCGATCGCTTTCGCTTCGCTGAGCGTGACTTCGCGTGCGTCGATCCGCGCGCTGCGTCGTTCCAGCGCGCCGATCAGGAATGGGTTGACCACGATCGACAGCAGCGCGCCGGCGAGGATCAGGTCCTGCCCCTCGGCCGGCAGCAGCGCCAGCGCCACGCCGAGTCCTGCGAGGATGAAGGAGAACTCGCCGATCTGCGCGAGACTCGCAGCGATGCTCAGCGCAGTGGACGCGGAATGACCGAATGCGCGCACGACCGCCCACGCCGCCAGCGACTTGCCGAATACGATGATCAGGAAGGTTGCGATCACCTCGAGCGGATGCTCGATGAGGATCGACGGATCGAACAGCATGCCGACCGATACGAAAAACAGCACCGCGAACGCATCGCGCATCGGCAGCGAATCCTGTGCGGCCTGACGGCCGAACTCCGACTCGTTGAGCAGCATGCCGGCGAAGAACGCACCGAGCGCGAACGACACGCCAAACAACTGTGCCGCGCCGAACGCCACGCCCATCGCCACGGCCAGCACGCACAGCGTGAACAGCTCCCTGGAGCCGGTGCCGGCGACGCGTTCGAGCGTCCACGGGATCACGCGACGGCCAACCACCAGCATCAACACCACGAATGCAGCGACCTTGCCGAGGGTCAGCAGCAGTGCGCCGCCGAGCGATCCGGCGCTGCCGGCGGACGCGTCAGCGTTGAGCACACCGGCCAGCGCCGGCAGCAGCACCAGTGCGAGCACCATCGTCAAGTCCTCCACCACCACCCAGCCGATCGCGATGCGGCCGATGACGGTTTCGACCTGTCGTCGATCCTCAAGCGCGCGCAGCACCACCACCGTGCTGGCGATCGACAGCGCGAGACCGAACACGATGCCGGCACTGTGCGACCAGCCGAGCACGCGCGCCAGCGCCCAGCCCATCGCAGTGGCGACGATCATTCGCAGCAATGCGCCGCTGATCGCGATCGCGCGGACTTCGATCAATTCGCGCAGCGAAAACTGCAGACCGACGCCGAACATCAGCAGGATCACGCCGACTTCGGCCAGTTGTGGCGCTAGCGTCTGGTCGGCGACGAATCCCGGCGTGAACGGTCCGGCGATCACACCGGCCAGCAGATAGCCGACCAGCGGCGACAACCGCAGCCGCTGTGCGGCAAGCCCCAACACAAATGCCAGCACAAAGCCGACGCACAGGATGGCGATCAGGGAGGTGTGATGGGGCATCGGCACTCCGGCGATGGCGGTTCACGATAACGGATGCGCGCTGCGTGTGACGCGCACGGTGCGCATCGTGTAGGGCATGGAAATCGCGTGGGAGGTGCGCGGTCGCGCGCTCGGGGCAGGGCAAGCGTCCGGCAATCGCGAAGCCCTGATACGACGGCTACAAGCCGCGCACGCCACGCAGAATGTGGGAGCGGCCATGGCCGCTCCCACACACAGGTGCGATAACCCCCGCCGTGGCGGGGGGGGGCTTCATGCATTGCCGGCTGCGTCTGTCACCACTTGTAGCCGATGTTGCCGTACACGAACGCGCCGTTGAACCCTGCCGGCGACGCCGCGCTATAGGGCAGTTGCCCGTTGGTGGAATTGGCGAAGATCACGTCGTCGGGATACTCGTCGAACACGTTGTCGGCACCGAGCGTGAAGGTCCATCCGGCGACCGCGTAACTGCCGGACAGGTCGAGCGTCCACTGCGGATCGAAGCTCTGGTCGAGCGTCGGATCGTTATTCAACAGGCTGAACTCGCCATAGCGCGTGGCATTGACATTGAAGCTCCACGGGCCGGCGGTGTAGGTGCCGCCGAGCAGGAACTTGTCGCGCGGCGCGCCCACGGTCACGCGGCCCTGCTCGACGCGGCCGATGCGCTGCAGGTCGAGACCGCCGGTGCTGAGCTCGGACGGGTTCGTCGCGATCGTCGCGATCGTGGTGTCGTTGTAGTTGTAGCCGGCGGTCAGATCGAGCGTGCCGGCATCGAGCCGCCACTTGTAGGTGCCGATCACGTCGATGCCGTCGGTGCGGGTGTCGATGGCATTGGTGAAGTAGCGACCGCCGGTGATGCCGAAGATGCCGCGCGCTTCCAGGAAGCTGCTGACCAGCCGGCGCCTGGCCGGGTCGGCGTTATTCGGGTCGTCGATCAGGTTTTCCGACAGGATGATGCGGTCGTCGATGTCGATGCGGTACGCGTCGACGGTGATGTAGAGGTCATCGACCGGCTGCAGCACTAGGCCGAGACTGTAGCTGGTCGATTCCTCGGCCTGCAGCGGCTCCGAGCCCAGCGCGATCGCCGCTGGATCGTCGACCGAAAACGTGCGCACCTCGAACGGGATGCCGCCGATGAAGTTGGTCGAGGTCGACTGGAAGAACTGCTGCTGCAGCGATGGCGCGCGGAAACCGGTCGACACCGTGCCGCGCAGCGCAACGCGATCGCTGAACGCATAGCGCGCCGACAGCTTGCCCGAGGTGGTGTCGCCGAAATCGCTGTAGCTCTCGGCGCGCGCGGCGAGGCCCAGCGACAGCTTGTCGGTGAGGTCGGCTTCGAGATCGACGTAGGCCGAATAGCTGTGGCGGTCGTTGCTGCCGGCGTCGGACGGACGGAAGCCCGGGAACACCTGCGCCCCCGGCGGCGCGCGCGAACCATCGGGCAGGCGCATGCCGCCGTCGGTGTACGACGCGAAATCGCCTTGGCTCTGGTTGAACTTCTCGCCGCGCCATTCCGCGCCCCACGCGAAGGTGATCGGGTACGCAAGCCAGTCGACGTCGAAGGGCTTGCTGACGTCGAGGTTGAGCACGTTTTGACTCACTTCGAGCGCACCGGAATAAAACCTCGTCGGTGAGGCCGCACCGAGGCTGCGGTTGAGGCTGTCCTCGACGCCAAAGCTAAGGTGGTTGATGCCGTAGTTGTAGCTGAGATCGACGTTCCAGCCGCCTGCGGTCTCGCCACGCAGGCCGAGCACCAGGGCGTCGTCCTCGGAGAGGTTGCGGATCTTGGGCAGGAAGCCGTTCGGATACACCGAGAGGATGTTGCGGGTGTCGGCGGCGGTGCGGTAGAAGCCGTTGGACAGCGCGTCGCGACGGCTGGCGGTGCCGAAGCCGTAGAAGGTGATGCCTTCGGCCGGACTGAATTCGGCGTTGAGCGAGACCGCGTTCTGGTCGATCTCCGGATCGCCGTAGCGCTGCACGACGACGCCCGACGGCGGGGCGGTCAGCGGCCGCGCGGTCACGCCCGGCGACAGCGCATACGGCCGCGCGCGGTTGGTCTGGTCCTGCTGGCTCACCTGCGCGGCGAGGCGCACAAAACCGCGGTCGCCGAGGTTAAAGCCGACGTCGCCGCTGAGATTGGCCTGGTCGCCGTCGCCGGCGCTGTATTGGCCGTAGCGCGCAGCGATGCCGCCGCCGCTGCCGCTGCCCTTGAGCACGATGTTGATCACGCCGGCGATCGCGTCGGAGCCGTACTGCGCCGAGGCACCGTCGCGCAGCACTTCGACGCGCTCGATCGCCGATACCGGGATCGCGTTGAGGTCCACCGGCGACGAGCCGCGGCCTTGCGAGCCGTTGAGGTTGATCAGCGCGGTGGTGTGGCGGCGCTTGCCGTTGACCAGCACCAGTACCTGGTCCGGTGCCAGGCCGCGCAGCTGCGCCGGGCGCACCGCGTCGGTACCGTCGGTGATCGCCGGGCGCGGGAAGTTGAGCGACGGCAGCGCGCGCGACAGCGCGGTCGCCAGCTCGGTGGTGCCGGTGGATTCGAGAATTTCCGGGGTGATGATGTCGATCGGCGAGCTCGATTCGGCGACGGTGCGGTCGCTGACCCGAGTGCCGGTGACGACGATGGTGTCGAGGGTGCTGGCTTCCTTCTCGGCCGCCGCGGACGGACCGGCGGGGGTGTCCTGAGCGAAGGCGGACGTGCTGGCGAGGACCGCCAGTAGCGCGAGTGCGAGCGGGTGACGGGGCATGCATAATTCCTGGCTGGGGGATGGCGCGGTTGGATTTAACACGTGCGTAACAATCCGGTCAATCGCAGCATCCCAATGAAAAGATGATTTTGGCCGCAACCACCGGCATTCATCGCATGCTTTGCGGCACCGGTATGTCTGAAGCGTGATTGCCGGTCGCACGATGCCTGCGACGAGTGCCGCCGCGCATTCGGTAGAATCCGCGCCCCACGCCGGACACTATTATGATCGCCTTCCGAAACTTCGCGCTGCGCCGCGGCGAGCGCCTGCTGCTGTCCGATGTCGACCTGACCCTGCAGGCCGGCTGGCGCGTGGGCGTGGTCGGGCGCAACGGCACCGGCAAGTCGAGCCTGTTTGCGGCGGTGCGCGGCGAAGTGGAATCCGACCGTGGCGACCTCGACCTGCCGACCCGCGTGCGGGTGGCGAGCATCGCGCAGGAAATGCCGTCGCTGCCGGACGCGGCGATCGACTTCGTGCTCGGCGGTGATGCGATCGTCGCCGCAGCGCTGAAGGCCGAGAACGACGCGATCGCCGCCGAGGACTGGGAGGCGGTGGCTGAGGCCCACCACCGGCTTGAGGAGGTTGGCGGCTACGACGGCACCGCACGCGCCGGGCGGCTGCTGCACGGCCTCGGATTCCCCGCCGACGTGCACCAGCATGCGGTCAGCACCTTCTCCGGCGGCTGGCGCGTGCGCCTCAACCTGGCGCGCGCGCTGATGTCGCCGAGCGACCTGCTGCTGCTCGACGAGCCGACCAACCACCTCGACCTCGATGCGGTGCTGTGGCTCGAGCAATGGCTGCTCAAGTACTCCGGCACGCTGATGCTGATCTCGCACGATCGCGAGTTTCTCGACAACGTGTCCACCCACACCCTGCACCTGCACGGCGGCAAGGCCAAGCTGTACACCGGCGACTACACCGCGTTCGAGCATCAGCGCTCCGAACAGCTGCGCCTGCAGCAGATCACCCACGAGAAGGCGCAGGCCGAGCGCGCGCATCTGCAGAGCTTTATCGACCGCTTCAAGGCGAGTGCGGCCAAGGCCAAGCAGGCGCAGTCGCGGGTCAAGCGGCTGGCCAAGATGGCCGGCACCGAAGCCGTGCGCGCCGAGCGCGAGGTGCGGATTGATTTCCCGCAGCCGCTAAAGCTGCCCAATAGTCTTTTGCGGCTGAATCATGCCGATTGCGGGTATGCAGCCGTTGAACCCGCCTCTTCAAACCATCCCCACCCCAGCCCTCGCCTTGAAGGGCAGGCAGCGACACGCATCCTGCGCAACGTCGGTTTCGGCCTCGAAGCCGGCGACCGCATCGGCCTGCTCGGTCCCAACGGCGCCGGCAAGTCGACCCTGGTCAAGACGCTGGTCGGCGAACTCGAACTGCTTGCCGGCGATCGCTACGCGCACGGCGACCTGCGCATCGGCTACTTTGCCCAGCACACCGTCGAGGCGCTGGTCAAGGGCACCTCGCCGATCGACCACCTGCGCGAACTGTCGCCGAACGTGTCGGTGCAGCTGTTCCGCGATTTTCTCGGCAAGTGGAGCTTCCCCGGCGACCGCGCGTTCGAGAGCATCGACGGCTTCAGCGGCGGCGAACGCGCGCGCCTCGCGCTCGCGCTCACCGCATGGAAGCAGCCCAACGTGCTGCTGCTCGACGAACCGACCAACCACCTCGATCTCGAAATGCGCGAGGCGCTGGCCGAGGCCTTGAGCGATTTCGCCGGCGCGATCGTGCTGGTTTCCCACGACCGCCATCTGATCGGCCTGGTCAGCGACACCTTCTGGCGCGTCGCCGAGGGCGAGGTGGTGCCGTTCGACGGCGACCTCGACCAGTACGCCGCGTGGCTGCGCTCGCGTCCCAGCGCCGAGGCCAAGCCGGGTTCGCCGGCTATTGCGCCGAGGGTTGCGGCGGCGGTGTCGCCTGCACCCGGCGGCGGCCAATCGACTGCGCCCAAACCGCCGAAGATCAACCCGCACACCCTCGCCAAAGCCGAATCGCGCGTGTCGGAAATCGAAACCCGGCTCGCCGGCATCGAAACCCAACTCAGCGACCCGACCGTCTATGCTGCCGTCGGCACACGCGCCGCCGAACTCGCCCAAACCCAGTCGGTGCTGCGCAAACAGCTCGAATCCGCCGAAGCGGAGCTACTGGCGCTGTACGAGACGGCATAACCGTCCGCGGGCTGGGCGTTGCTGCGAGGCGCATGATCGACCCCCTTTCTGCCGCGTCGCACTTGATTCGCCGCTGCCGGCCCTGATTGTTCAGCCTGCAATTTCCCCCGGATGACCTCTTGACATGCCGATCTACGCCTACCGTTGCACCGCCTGTGCGCACGACTTCGACCGTCTGCAGAAGCTGTCCGATCCCGATCCGGAAACCTGCCCGCACTGCGCGGCGGCAACGGTGACCCGTCAGCTCACCGCGCCATCGTTCCGGCTCGCCGGCAGCGGCTGGTATGAGACCGACTTCAAAAAGGACAGCGACAAGAAGCGCAATCTGGTCGAAACCGCCGATACGACCGGCAAACACAACGGCGGGTCGGCCGACGGTGCCGTCAAGTCCGCTGACGGTACTGCCGCTGCGGTGAAGCCGGCGGACAGCAAACCGGCGCAAACACCGCCCGGCACCTCGACCAACGCTGGCGCGACGCCAAAGGCGGTGCCGGAGGCCAAACCGGCAGCCAAGCCGGCTTCCAGCGACGCCTGAGCGTCCCCCCGGATCGGGTCATTGCCGATCAGCGCGGCCCGAACTCGCCCCGGCAGCCGCCGCTGACCGACACCTGCCCGCGCTGCGAATCCCAATTGCGGCCCTCGATGCACGCGGTGCCGGAAATTTGCCTGAGCAACCGCGAGCCGCCGCGCCAGGGAGTGGCGCAGCTGCGTAGACGGCCGTCATTGCTTTCGCAGCGCACGCTGTCGCCGCCAATTGGCGGCGCATCGCCACCGCGGCCCGGCGCAAACTCGCCGCGGCAGCCGCCGTTGACATGGATCTCGCCATTGCGCGACTGCCAGGTACGGCCTTCGATGCAGCTGCTGCCGGAAATCTGCCGCACCAGCCGCGAGCGTCCGCGCCAGGGCGTCGGGCAGCTGCGTGGACGGTTGTCCGAACTCTCGCAGCGCACCGTGCCGCCACTGCCGGTCGGCGGCCCGCTACCGCTGCCGCCGGGACCGAATTCGGCCCGGCAGCCGCCGCTGACCGACACCTGCCCGGACTGCGACTGCCAGTTGCGGCCTTCGATGCAGTGGGTGCTCGAGAGCTGGCGGACCAGCCGCGAGCGCCCGCGCCAGGGCGTGGCGCAGCTGCGCGGTCGGCCGTCGTTGCTTTCGCAGCGGATGTTGCCGGCAGCGACCGGCGGGCCGATCAGCCGTTGTGCGACGAACTCGGCGCGGCAACCGCCGTTGACCGAGACTTCGCCGGCCCGCGACTGCCAGTTGCGGCCCTCGATGCAGGCGGTGCCCGAGAGCTGGCGGGCGATCCGCGAATAGCCGCGCCACGGCGTTGGGCAACTGCGCGCGCGGCCATCGATGCTTTCGCAGCGGATGATCTGCTCGACCTGCCCGTATTGCGGCGCGGCGAACACGGAAGTCGATAGCGCGAGGCCGCCGACGAGTGCGGCGAGCGCTGCGCGATGCGGAAGAAGTGCCATTGGGCGATCCCTGGTGACCAGCGGTGGTTGCAACCTTCGACGTGCGCGCACGTCGTCGATCGCGCTCCTCGAGCCGACCGCAGCACAAGTCGAACGCCACAACCGTTAAAATGACGTGTTTTCGGCACCGTGCGGTGCCCGTCCGCGACATCGCTGCGATGTCGCCCGTTCCCGGAGTGTCCATGCGTACCCATTATTGCGGCCTGATCGACGAGGCGTCGATCGGCCAAACCGTCACCCTGTGCGGCTGGGCCGATGTCGCCCGCGATCTCGGCGGCCTGTGCTTCATCGATCTGCGCGATCACGAGGGCATCGTGCAGGTGGTCGCCGAACCCGACGCGCAGGCCGACGGCAATGCCGCGGTGACCGCGGCTGCGGCGCAAGTCGGCTACGAGGATTGTTTGCGCATCACCGGCACCGTGCGTGCGCGGCAGTCGATCAACGCGAAAATCCCGACCGGCAGGGTCGAGGTTGTCGCCACCAAGATCGAACTGCTCAACAAGGCCGAGCCGCTGCCGTTCCACGCCCACGAAAACGCCGGCGAAGACGTGCGTCTGAAGTACCGCTACCTCGACCTGCGCACGCCGGACATGCAGCGCAAGCTGCGCACCCGCATCCGGCTGGTGCAGGCGCTGCGGCGCTGGCTGGACGCGCGCGGTTTTCAGGACATCGAGACGCCGATCCTGACCAAGGCCACGCCCGAGGGCGCGCGCGATTTTTTGGTGCCCGCGCGCTTGCATCCCGGCGAGTTCTACGCGCTGCCGCAGTCGCCGCAGCTGTTCAAGCAGATCCTGATGGTCGCCGGCTTCGACCGCTATTACCAGATCGCGCGCTGCTTCCGCGACGAGGCGCTGCGCGCCGACCGCCAGCTCGAGTTCACCCAGCTCGACATGGAATTTGCGTGGGTGTCCGAGCGCGACGTGCAGGATGCAACCGAAGACATGATCGGCAGTGTATTCAGCGAGGTGATGGGCGTCGAACTCGCCGCCGAAGGACAGCGTTTTCCGCGCATCACCTATGCCGAGGCGATGCGTCGCTACGGCTCCGACAAACCGGACCTGCGCATCGCTCTCGAACTGGTCGACATCGCCGAACTGGTCAAGCGCAGCGAGTTCAAGGTGTTCGCCGACTGGGCCAATCACCACGACGGCCGCGTGGTCGCCTTGCGCGCGCCGGGGGGCGCTACGCTGTCGCGCAAGCAGATCGACGATTGCGCCGCGCACGCCGCCAAGTACGGCGCCAAGGGGCTGGCGTGGATGAAGGTCGACGATGTTGCCCGGGGTCGTGACGGCATCAATTCGCCGATCGGCAAGTTTCTTGACGAGGCCACGCTTGCCGCGATCTTGTCAGTGACCGGCGCGCGCTCCGGCGATCTACTGCTGTTCGGCGCGGCGACCTACAAGACCGCCAGCGATTTCATGGGCGCGCTGCGCCTGAAGCTTGGCCGCGATCTCGGTCTGGTGTCGAATGGCTGGACGCCGCTGTGGGTGACCGACTTTCCGATGTTCGAGTGGGACGAGGACGAGTCGCGCTATGTCGCACTCCACCATCCGTTCACCGCACCGGCCATCGACGACGAGGCCGACCTGCGCGCCAACGCCAAGACCGCGGTGTCGCGCGGCTACGACATGGTGCTCAACGGCAACGAGATCGGCGGCGGCTCGATCCGCATCCACCGCGCGTCGATGCAGTCGGCGGTGTTCGACCTGCTCGGCATCGGCGCGGACGAAGCGCAAGCCAAGTTCGGCTTCCTGCTCGACGCGCTGAAATACGGCGCGCCGCCGCACGGCGGCATCGCGTTCGGCATCGACCGCATCGCAGCGCTGATGGCCGGCACCGACTCGATCCGCGACGTGATCGCCTTCCCCAAGACCACCACCGCGCAGTGCCTGATGACCGGCGCACCGTCGGCAGTGCCGGACAAGCAGCTCGCCGAGGTGCATGTCGCGGTACGGCCGAAGCCGCCGTCTTGACAGCGGCCGGCTTGAGTGCGCGAGTCGATAGTCGGCGTGCTCACGCGAGAGCGGTTGCCACACTGCTGTTGCCGTCATCCCGGAACCGTCATCTCGGCGAAAGCCGGGATCCAGCTCGACGACGTCGGTTGGCTTCGGAGGCATCGCAGCACCTGGCAGCTGGGTCCCGGCGTGCGCCGGGATGACGATGACGGTATCGGATGGGCACGCAGCGTTGCTATGCGCGGCACATCTTCGCGCATGTCGTCGACGACGAGTACCGATTGGTGGCGTGCGCATTGGTGGCGTGCGCGAGCGCGAATTTATCTTGCGGCGTGCGGTTCGCTGTCGATGTCCCACGGCAGCCCGCCGCGACTGGCCGCCTTCATTTGCCCGATCTCGTAGCGCGGCGGCGCGCCGAACAGGCGCTTGTATTCGCGGCTGAACTGCGACGGGCTTTCGTAGCCGACGCGGTGCGCGGCGCTGTTGGCTTCAAGCCCGTCCATCAGCATCAGCCGCCGCGCTTCGTGCAGGCGCAGCTGCTTCTGGAACTGCAGCGGCGACATCGCCGTGACCGCCTTGAAATGGTGGTGCAGCGACGATGGGCTCATGTGCAGCGACTGCGCCATGACGTCGATGTTCAATGGCCGCAGATAGCTCCGCTTGAGCATCTCCACCGCGCGGGCGATGCGCTGCGAGCGGCCGTCGACGGCGGCGATCTCGCGCAGGCGATGGCCGAGGTCGCCGACCAGCACGCGGTAATAGATCTCGCGCAGCACCAGCGGCGCGAGCACGGCCGCATCCTGCGGCGTATCGAGCAACCGCAGCAGGCGCAGCGCGTCGTCGAGCAGCGGCTCGGTGACGCGTGCGCAGTACAGGCCGCGATCGACACCCGCGCCGCTGCCTTGCCGGCTGGCATCGAGCATCACCGCGCTTATCTCGCGCGGATCGAGATGGATGCGCAGGCTCAGATACGGCTGCTCGGGCGTCGCCTCGACGATCTGGCTGACCATCGGCAGGGTCAGCGAGATCACCAGATAGTTGAGCGGATCGTAGACGTAGGTGTCGCCGGCCAGCAGCGCGATCTTGCGGCCTTGCGCCACCAGCACCAGTCCGGGCTCGTAGACATTGGGCCGGCAGGGCGTCGGTTTGCTGACGCGGATCAGCTGCAACGGCGCGATCGATGTGGCCTGCGGTCCCTCGTCAGGCGTAAAACGGTCAATCCATGCGACCAGTTCGGCTTGCCGGGCGGCCGTCACCGCGGGGTCGGTGCGGGGAATGAATCCATTGCGGGTCATGGGTCTTGCCGGTTGCCTAGACGCCGGGGCAGGGTACGCCGCGTCTTGCGTGACGGAGTACTGCGGTTGGCTAGTTTGCAGGATCAGGCAAGTATTCGCCAGCAATGATCTAGCATCGCGCAGCGTTCGCTGATTACAGTGGATGGCAGCCAACCTGGGGCATCTGCGGCGCGGCGCACAGCCGCAGTGAAGCGCGGGCCTCGGCCGCAGTCGGCGCCGATCGCTCACGGCAACGGGTTGTTGGCTGTTAGCGGCCGCGCCTTGCAGGCCTCGATCTCAGCCCATTGCCATGCAGGGCCTCTCCTGCGCATCTCACCCGCTACCCGAGCCCTCCGGCCTATGTGGATCGTCCAATACGCGCTCAACCGCCGCTACACCATCGGCGTGCTGGCCATTCTGATCCTGCTGTTCGGCGTGCTCGCCGCACGGCGGATGCCGACCGACATCCTGCCGGAGGTCGGCATTCCCTCGGTCAACCTCGTGTGGACCTACAGCGGCCTGCCGGCGGCGGACATGGCCGCCAAACTGACCTCGTTCTCGGAAACCGCGATCCTCAACAACGTCGACGACCTCAAGGAGGTGCGTTCGGAAACCATTGCCGGTGCCAGCATCGTGCGTATCGACTTCCAGCCCACGGTCAGCCTCGACCGCGCGCTGGTGCAGATCACCGCGGTGTCGCAGACGATCCTGCGGCGCATGCCGCCGGGGACGTCGCCGCCGCTGGTGGTCCGCAACAACGTCTCCAGCACGCCGGTGCTGCAGCTGGTGCTGTCGTCGGATTCGCTGACCGAGGCGCAGCTCTACGACTACGCGCGCTTGCAGCTGCGCTCGCAGATCCAAACCATCCCCGGCATCCGCATGACC
Organism: Luteimonas sp.; assembly: GCA_050737635.1. Classification (GTDB taxonomy): domain Bacteria; phylum Pseudomonadota; class Gammaproteobacteria; order Xanthomonadales; family Xanthomonadaceae; genus Luteimonas. The sequence continues at coordinate 18,366 of JBOHYD010000351.1, forward strand.
CTGCCCTACGGCGGCGCGCCGCGGCAGATCATGATCGACCTCGATCCGACGGCGCTGCAGACCTACGGCCTGACCCCAGCGGATGTCACCTCGGCGATGGAGCGCGGCAGCCCAACGCTGCCATCGGGCGTGATCCGCGAGGGCGCGCGCGAGTTGCAGATCTCGCTCGACACCAGCCCGGCGAGCGCGGCGGAGTTTCTCGACATCCCGGTCGCCACGCGCGGCGGCACCGTGCTCTATGTGCGCGACGTCGCCTCGGTACGCGACGGCGGCGCGCTGCAGACCAACATCGCGCGCATGGACGGCGCCAGCGCGGTGTCGGTGGCGCTGATCAAGCTCGGCGGTGCCTCGGCGGTGGAGATCGTGCGCGCGGTGCGCGCGCGCCTGCCCGAGATCGAAGCCTCGGCACCGCCGGGCATGCGCATCCAGGCGATCTTCGATCAGTCGGTATTTGTCGACAACGCGATCGCGGCGATCCAGCACGAAGGCATCCTGGTCGGCCTGCTGGTCGCGCTGGTGGTGCTGATCTTCATCGGCTCGTGGCGCTCCAGCCTGATCGTGCTGACGGCGATCCCACTGGCGCTGCTGGCCTCGGTGGCGATGCTCAAGGTGCTCGGCTACACCTTCAATGTGATGACCCTCGGCGGCCTAGCGCTGGCGATCGGCATCCTGGTCGACAATGCGGTGGTCGACGTCGAAAACACCAACCGCAACATCGCGCTCGGCAAGTCCGTGCGCAGTGCCATTCTCGACAGCGCCAAAGAAGTGGTGTTTCCGGAAATGGTGTCGACGATCGCGATCTGCATCGTGCTGACGCCGATCCTGCTGATGACCGGGCTGTCGGCGTGGGTATTCACGCCGCTGGCGCTGGCGGTGATCTTCGCGATGATCGCGTCGTTTCTGCTGTCGCGCACGCTGATTCCGGTGCTCTGCCTGTTGCTGCTGCCGGCGGACATCGACAGCCGCGGCAACCCGCGCTGGGCACCGGAAAAGCTGCTGCTGCGCGTCAACCATCGCGTCGAGCAGGTGCTGGAGGCGTTGCGCGAGCGTCACCACACTCTGCTGGCGGCACTCGGTGATCGCGGCGGCGTGCTGCTGCTGGCGACGGTGGCGCTGTTCGGTCTCGGTGCGCTGTCGGCGCTGTCGCTGGGCCGCGACTACTTTCCGCAGGTCGATGCCGGTCAGCTGCGCATGCAGGTGCGTTTGCCGACCGGCACGCGGCTGGAGGAAACCGCGGCCAGGCTCAGCGCTATCCAGCGCGAGATCCGTTCGATCATTCCGCCGCAGGAACTGCAGACCGTGTACGAGCAGATCGGCGTGCCCGATGCGATCAACCTGTCGCTGGTCGACAGCGCCGTGGTCGGTTCGTTCGAGGCCGAGATCATGCTGCAGCTGCGCTCGCCGCATGCCAGCAGTCACGACTATCTGGCGAAGATCCGCGAGCGCATCGCCGAACGCTTTCCGGATGTGAAGCTGTTCGAGCGTCCGCCCGACGCGACCAGCCGCACCCTGGCCGGCGCGGCGGCGGCGGCGTTCGAGGTGCGCCTCATCGGCCGCGACAACGCCGGCAACCTGGCGCTGGCGCGCGAGGTCGAGCAGCGCCTGCGCCAGGTGCCCGGCGCGGTCGACGTCGCGCTGCGGCAAGTGCTCGACCTGCCCGAATACCTGGTCAGCATCGACCGTACCCGTGCCGCGCAGTTGGGCCTCGACCCCCAACAGGCCGCGCGTGCGGTGCTCGCGCTGCTCGGCACCGCCGGCACGGTCGCTCCGGTGTACTGGACCGACACCGTCAACGCCTTCGCCTACACCGTGCAGGTGCAGGCGCCGCCAGCCAATATGACCAGCATCGATGCACTGCTCAATGCGCCGCTGCGCATCGGCGGCGACGGTCAGGCGGTGCTGTTGCGCAATATCGCGACGGTCGCTGCGCGCAGCGTGCCGGCGAGCATCGCGCGGACCACACTGGCGCCGACGATCAGCGTGCTCGCCAATGTGCAGGGCAGCGATCTGGGCTCGGTCTACGACCGGCTCACCGCGATCAACAGCGATCTGCAAGCCAAGCTCAAGCCCGGCAACCGCATCGAGATCGTCGGCCAGGCCGGCGAGATGCAAAGCGCTTACGGCGAACTCGCCGGCGGCCTGGTGATGTCGGCGGTCCTGGTGTTCCTGGTGCTGGTGATCAACTTCCAGTCATGGATCCAGCCGCTGGTGGCGATGTCGGGACTACCGATCGCAATCGCCGGTGCCGCGGTCGGCCTGTTTGTCACCGGCACGCCGCTGAGCGTGCCGGCGCTGATGGGGGTGATGATGGTGATCGGCGTGTCCACGGCCAACTCGGTGCTGGTGACCAGCTTCGCGCGCGGACTGATCGCTGACGGTCACGATCCGGAACAAGCCGCCTACGAATCCGCCGCGGTGCGCCTGCGCCCGGTGCTGATGACCGCCAGCGCGATGGTGCTGGGCATCGTCCCGATGGCCATCGGCCTCGGCGACGGCGGCGAACAGAATGCGCCGCTCGGCCGCGCGGTGATCGGCGGGCTGCTGTTTGGCACGCCGGCCACGCTGATCCTGGTGCCATCGATCCTCGCCGCGCTGGGCCGACGCATCAACACACGCGCAACCGCGCGATCGCCGCGGGCCGTGATCGACGGCATCGTCAAAACAGGAGTCACACCATGAACCGCCATGCCTTGCATCGCCATGCCCCGGATCGCCATGCCCTGAGCCGCACCCTGAGCCGCACGGCACTCGCGATCGCCGCGCGCGGCGCGGCGACGATCGCGCTGTTGACGATCTTGGCCGGCTGCGGCCACAGCAACGCCGAGCCGGCAACCGCGGCCGCAGCCGCGATGCCGCAGGTATTGACCATCCGCGCCAAGGCCGCCGACGGCAACCTCGCGCTGAGCCTGCCGGCGCGCGCGTTGGCCAGCGAATCCGCGCAGCTCTATGCGCGCGCCACCGGCTTCGTCAGCGAACGCCGTGCCGAGATCGGCGACCGCGTCGCCGCCGGACAGACGCTCGCCGTCATCTCGACGCCGGAAGTGGACCAGGCCGTGCGCGAGTCGCAGGCCGACCTGGTCATGGCCACCGCTGAGCAGGCCCTGGCCAAGGTCAATCTCGAGCGTGCCGAAGCGCTGATCGGCACCGGCGTGGTCTCGCGTGAGTACCTCAGCGACCGCAAGGGCGCCAGCGACGTCGCGATTGCCGCGCGCACCGCGGCGCAGGCGCGGGTGACTTCGGCGCGCGAGCGGCAGTCGTTCCAGACCATCCGCGCGCCGTTCGCCGGCGTGGTGGTCGCGCGCAACATCGAGCGCGGCGATCGCGTGGTTGGCGACTCGGCCGCGGTCGCCGCGCCGTTGTTCGAGGTCAACGTGCTCGATCCGCTGCGCGTGGTGGTCGAAGTGCCGCAGCACGTCGCGCTGCAGATCCTGCCTGGGATCGCGGCCGAGGTCAGCTTTCCCGAGTTGCCGGCGCAGACCTTCAAGGCCCAGGTCGCGCGCAGCGCACGTACGCTGTCGCGCGACACCGGTGCGATGCGCACCGAGTTGCGCCTGGCCAATCCCGATGGCCGCATCCCCGCCGGCATGGTCGGCACGGTGCGGCTGCAGTTGCCGCGCGCGGAGCCGGCGGTGATCGTGCCGACCTCGTCGGTGATTCAGCGCGCTGGCGGCGCGCAGTTGGCAACCGTGGCCGAGGACTCGACGCTCGACTTTCGCGACGTCAGGCTCGGCCGCAACCTCAGGGCAATCGGGTGAACAGCGCCTTCATGAAGTGACGAGGCTGGCGAGGAAGTCATCGTTCCATGCCGCCACCTTGCGCCGCGCACGCAGCGAGT
>JBOHYD010000352.1:0-6377 GCA_050737635.1 Luteimonas sp.
CGTGAGGGTGCCGCGCCCGTCATAGGTCGCTGTCGCCTTAGTGGGGAGGTAAACGCCAATCAGAACCGGATAGTAAATGTCGAATCCCTCCAGCCTAATACTGCCGGCATCCGTGGCCGTCAAGGACCAGGGGAATCCCATGAACTTCAGAACGGCACAGCCATCAGCGCCACCGATACTGCCGGCAGTGATCGTCGCTCTGCCAGCGCTATCTATCGCCCCGACCAAGCTCGCCGAACAGGTTGTCGAACTATTGCCTGGAGGAGAAACTATCATCGTAACGCCACCGGTCAGAGTAAATTCTGTATTGACAGGAGCAAGGCTTGCGGCATTCGCGGACGAAGCGAAGCATAGTCCGAGCATGGTGCCGAGCAACAGTTTTGATGTACGCATTATTTTAGTCCCTCACGTGGCTGGTGGTTGGCGCAACGCGCCATTGATAGCGGCGGCATGGCTATTATGCCGCCGCTTATAGATGTCGTCTTATCTTTCTAAATTGAACCCTTGACGTGAATAAACCTGGCTGACCCGGTCTTACCGACAGTGCAAGCCGCTGGTTTGGCGAATGCTTATCCAAATTCGCCGGCTTTATTGCTACGGCTCATCCGCCTCTGCCAACCAGCGCATGAGCAATTAAAGCACCTGTATAGTCGCAATTGACATCGGAAATACAATTAAATAATCACAATGTGACCTATTTGGTTGTTAAATAGAGCGCACCTTCACAAGCGCGGCGAACTGTATCCCTTTACGGTGATCATGAGGGTCGTGAGCAGATGGGTTCCAATCAGATCGTAAAGAACCATCCGGGCGCGCTTGATTCGCATCCAACCCATCCGTCCAGGTCGATCTGGCCGCGTGCAGCGCGCGTGGCGTTCACCGGCGCACCGAGCCTGCGGCGCGCAAGCGTGTCTCTTCACGTTCATGAGGGAGGAAGGAGCCGGAAGCACGGGCTTGCAATATTTCCGCCCAGTGGCCATAATTCCGCTCCTGATGCGGGGTGGAGCAGTCTGGCAGCTCGTCGGGCTCATAACCCGAAGGTCGCAGGTTCAAATCCTGCCCCCGCTACCAGCTTTTCGCGGTAGTCGAAAAGCCTCCACGGAGGCTTTTTTTGATGGCGAATCGTCGGGCTCTGGCGAAGCGTGACGTACCGGCTTCGCCGCCGAAATCCAGCGGTATCGGACAAGGGCCCAAGCGGGCCCTTTGTCTTTTAGGGCCGTTCTTTTTGCAAGAGCCGGAAGACGCGCGCGTGACCGAAAAAGCAACCCAAATCGCCACACTACTGGCCCCGACGGTGCGATCGTTGGGGCTGGAGCTACTCGGCGCGGAATACCTGCCGGTGCCTGGCGGCGCGACACTGCGGCTGTACATCGATCGTCCCGGTGCCGATGCGGCCGTGGACGCCGAAGGCGTGACCATCGAGGATTGCGAGGCGGTGAGTCGCGAAGTCTCCGCGCAGCTCGACGTCGAAGACCCGATCAGCGTCAATTACACCCTCGAAGTGTCGTCGCCCGGCGTCGATCGGCCGCTGTTTTCGCCGGGCCAGTTCGCACGTTTTATCGGCCAGCGGGTCAAGGTCACTTTGAAGCTGCCGCACGACGGCCGTCGCCGGCTGCAGGGCGCGATCGTGTCGGCGCAGGCCGACCAACGCGGCAGCGGCACGATTGCATTCGACCTCGACGGCACGGCGTTTTCGGTGGCCTTCGACAACATCGAAAAGGCGCGGCTGGTGCCGGACTGGGCGGCGCTCGGTTATGCACCGGCGCGTGACGGCTCGGGTCGCGATGCGCGGCCGGGCAAGCTGGCCGGCAAAAAAGCGTCAGACAAGACACCCTCAGACAAACGAACAAACAAGCCGGCGACCGACAAGCCGGCCCGTGCGGAGTGACGAGAAGATGAGCAAGGAACTGTTGATGGTCGTCGATGCGGTCGCCAATGAAAAAGGCGTGCCGGAATCGGTGATACTCGAGGCGATCGAAGCGGCGCTGGCGACGGCGGCGAAGAAGCGCTACCACGAGCAGGACGTGCTGACCCGCGTCGTCATCGATGCGAAGGACGGCAACTACCAGACCTTCCGGCGTTGGGAAGTGGTCGCCGACGACGTGGTGATGGAATCGCCCGACCGGCAGATCCGGCTGATGGATGCGGTCGACGAAAGCGACGGTGCGGAAGTGGGCGACTACATCGAGGAGCAGATCGAGAACTCCGACTTCGGCCGCATTGCCGCCCAAGCCGCCAAGCAGGTGATCGTGCAGCGCGTGCGCGAGGCCGAGCGCGCGCAGGTGGTGGATGCGTGGAAGGACCGCGTTGGCGAGCTGGTCACCGGTGTGGTCAAGCGCGTCGAGCGCGGCAACGTATTCGTCGATCTCGGCGGCAATGCCGAGGCCTTCATCCCCAAGGACAAGGCGATCCCGCGCGACGTGGTGCGCGCCGGCGACCGCATCCGCGGCTATCTGTTCGACGTGCGCACCGAGCCCAGAGGCCCGCAGCTGTTCATCAGCCGCGCCGCGCCGGAATTCATGATGGAGCTGTTCAAGCTCGAAGTACCGGAAGTCGGCCAGGGCCTGGTCGACATCAAAGCCTGCGCGCGCGACCCCGGCGACCGCGCCAAGATCGCGGTGCTCGCCTACGACAACCGCACCGATCCGATCGGCGCCTGCATCGGCATGCGCGGTTCGCGGGTGCAGGCAGTAAGCAACGAATTGAACGGCGAGCGCGTCGATATCGTGCTGTGGTCGGACAACCCGGCGCAGTTCGTGATCAACGCGATGGCACCGGCGGAAGTGCAGTCGATCATCGTCGACGAGGAGAAGCACTCGATGGACCTCGCCGTCGCCGAGGACCGCCTTGCGCAGGCGATCGGCAAGGGTGGCCAGAACGTGCGTCTGGCCAGCCGCCTGTCGGGTTGGCAGCTCAACGTGATGACCCAGGACCAGGTCGCCGAGAAGTCGGAGAGCGAGCAGGCCGCGGCGCGCGCGCTGTTCCAGGACAAACTCGAAGTCGACGAGGAAATCGCCGGCATCCTGGTCGCCGAAGGCTTCAGCACCGTCGAGGAAATCGCCTACGTGCCGGTCGGCGAACTGCTGGCGGTCGAAGGCTTCGACGAGGACATCGTCGAGGAGCTGCGCGGCCGCGCCCGCGATGCGCTGCTCAACGACGCACTCGCCGTCGAGGAAGAGCTCGACGACAACGCGCCCGCCGACGACCTGCTCGCACTCGCCGGCATGGACGAGGAAACCGCGTTCGCGCTCGCCGGCCACGGCGTGCGCAGCAGCGAGGACCTGTCCGATCTCGGTGCCGACGAGGTCGTCGAGTTCGGCATCGACGGGCTCGACGAGGCCCGCGCCGCGGCGCTGATCCTGGCCGCGCGCGCCGAAGAAATCGCGCGCCTGGAGCGCGAAGGGTGACCGGGTACGTTTAGCCGACGCCCTATCGGCATCGGTTGGGTCCGCAAACGCCCGCCATGGATGGTCGGGCCGGACGAACCGGAGTTGTTGATCCACCGCCATGGACGGCACCGTCAATCCAGATCGCAGCCATCGTGGCGGTAGAATCGAAAATCCACAGCGCCGCCCTTGGGCCCGCGCCACAGGACACGGAAACCGAATGTCGCAGCAAACCACCATCCGCAAGCTGGCCGAACTGGTGAACGCACCGCTCGAGAAACTGATCGAGCAGTTGGCCGAGGCCGGCATGCCGTTCAGCGATCCCGACCAGGTCGTGACGAGCACCGAAAAGGTCAAGCTGCTGGGCTTCCTGCGGCGGACCCATGGCAAGGCCGACAAGCCTGCCGAGGATGCGGCCGCGCCGAAGAAGATCACCCTCAACCGCAGCCGCAAGCAGGAGCTCACCGTCGGCGGCGGCAAGAATCGCCAGACCGTCGACGTGGTGGTGCGCAAGAAGGTCACCTTGGTCAATCCCGGCGAGACCGCCGCCGCAACGCCGAGGTCCGACGGCAACGACGAGCAGGCCGAGATCCTGCGCAAGCTGCAAGAGTCGCGCCAGCGCAACCTGTCCGAGCAGCAGCGCCTGGCCGAGCAGGACAAGCAGCGCGCCGACGAAATCGCCGAGCGCAAACGCAAGGAAGCCGCCGAGGCCGAACGCCTGCGCGCCGAAGCCGAACTCGCCGCCGCCAAGCCCAAGCCAGTGGTTGTCGACGAAGACGCCGCGCGCAAACCCGCCAGCCATGGCCACGGCCATCCCAAGCCGGCCGCACCGCGCGTCGAGGAGCGCGCCGTCGCGCCCAAGCACAAGACCCGCGGCTCGCACGCGATGGTTGCCGGCGTCGAGGACGACGACGGTGCCGCCGCACGATTTGCCGGCCAGCTGCATCTGAGCGCGTCGGAACGCGCGCGCCGCAGCACCGCGCGCAGCGGACGTCAGAAGCCGCGTCGCAACGTCGAACAGGCACGCAGCGGCACGGGTGAGCATGGCTTCTCGCGTCCGACCGCACCGGTGACGCGTGAAGTCGCGATCGGCGACGCGATCACCGTCGCCGACCTCGCGCAGAAGCTCGCGCTGAAGGGCGGCGACGTGGTCAAAACGCTGTTCAAGATGGGCGTGATGGCGACGATCACCCAGACCATCGACCACGACACCGCGGTGCTGGTGGTCGAGGAGCTCGGCCATACGGCCGTGCGCGCCACCGACGGCGATGCCGAGTCCGAACTGGTCGCCCACGGTGCCGATGCGCAGGGCGATCAGCGGCCGCGTCCGCCGGTGGTCACGATCATGGGCCACGTCGACCACGGCAAGACCTCGCTGCTCGACACCATCCGCACCACCAAGGTGGCCTCCGCAGAGGCCGGCGGCATCACCCAGCACATCGGCGCGTATCACGTGCAGACGGCGAGGGGCGTCATCAGTTTTCTCGACACCCCGGGCCATGCGGCCTTCACCTCGATGCGCGCGCGCGGTGCCAAGCTCACCGACATCGTCGTGCTGGTGGTCGCCGGCGACGACGGCGTGATGCCACAGACCATCGAGGCCGTGCATCACGCCAAGGCCGCCGGTGTGCCGCTGATCGTCGCGATCAACAAGATGGACAAGTCCGACGCCGACGCGTCGCGGATCAAGAACGAACTGCTCAGTCATGACGTGGTCGCCGAGGAATTCGGTGGCGACACGCAGATGGTCGAGCTATCGGCGAAGACCGGCGCAGGCGTGGACGCGCTGCTCGATGCGATCTCGCTGCAGGCCGAAGTGCTCGAACTCACCGCCGCCGTCGACGGCCGCGCCAGCGGCGTGGTCATCGAATCCGCGCTCGACAAGGGCCGCGGTCCGGTCGCGACGGTGCTGGTCCAGCAGGGCGCGCTGCGCAAGGGCGACTACCTCGTCTGCGGCACGCAGTTCGGCCGTGCGCGGGCGTTGTTCGACGAAAACGGCAAACAGGTCGACAGCGCCGGTCCGTCGATTCCGGTGCAGGTGCTCGGCCTGTCCGGCGTGCCGGATGCCGGCGATGACTTTGTCGTCGTTGCCGATGAGCGTCTGGCCAAGGACGTCGCCCAGCAGCGCGATGCGCGCCGACGCGAATCGCGGCTGGTGCAATCGGTCGGCAACCGCATGGAAGACATCATGGCGCAGATGGGCAAGGGCGAAGCCCAGCTCAGCCTGCAACTGGTGATCAAGGCCGACGTGCAGGGCTCGGTCGAGGCGCTGCGGCAGGCGCTCACCGGTTTGTCCAACGACCAGATTCGCATCAATGCGATCATCGCCGGCGTTGGCGGCATTACCGAATCCGACGCCAACTCGGCCGCCGCATCGGGCGCGACGGTCATCGGCTTCAATGTCCGCGCCGACGCATCCGCGCGCAAGGTGATCGACGCCAACAAGCTCGACGTGCGCTATTTCTCGATCATCTACGACGTCATCGACCAGGTGAAGCAGGTCGCGTCGGGCATCCTCGGCATCGAGATCCGCGAGGAGATCATCGGCACCGCCGACGTGCGCGACGTGTTCCGCAGTTCCAAGTTCGGTGCGGTCGCGGGTTGCATGGTCGTCGAGGGCGTGGTCCGTCGCGGCAAGCCGATCCGCGTGCTGCGCGACAGCACGGTCATCTTTGAAGGCGAACTCGAATCGCTGCGCCGCTTCAAGGAAAACGTCGACGAGGTACGCGTCAACACCGAGTGCGGCATCGGCGTGAAGCAGTACAACGACGTCAAGCCTGGCGACCAGATCGAGTGCTTCGAGCGCATTGAAGTGCAGCGCACGCTGTGATGCAGTCGGGACTCGGGACTCGGGACTCGGGACTCGGCGACAGCGCCGCCGTCCCGTTTCGCCGTGATCCGGTCGCGGTGTGCTTTTTTCGAGGCGCAGTGTGCCTGCGCGCTCGAGTGCCTCCGATTTTGCGAGTCCCGAGTCCCGAGTCCCGAGTCCCG
>JBOHYD010000353.1:0-10999 GCA_050737635.1 Luteimonas sp.
CGCAGGCCGAAGCGGCTGTAGTAGCGAACGAGATCGCCGAGAGTTTCCCCGCCGTTGCGCACCCAGCCGTGGGTCATCGACCACCAGCGGCCGTCGCTCTTGCGACGCGCATCGAGCGCCAGGGTGATGCGCTCGGCGCCGTGCTCGGCGAGCCAGCCGGCGACGCGCTTGCGCTGCCCGACCGCGAGCGAACCGACGATCACCCGATCGATGCCGATCCCGAACAGCCGCGCGAGGTCGGCATCATTGCGCACGCCGCCGCCGCTCTGCACCTTCAGCGCGGTCTCGGCCTTGATGCATTCGACCAGCGCGGCCAAGGTGTAGCCGCCGCCGCGCGCGGCGTCGAGGTCGACTAGATGCAGCCACGCCGCACCGGCATCGGCATAGGTTTTTGCGAGCGCCAACGGGTCCGGGCGATAACGCGTCTCACGGGCATAGTCGCCCTGCGCGAGCCGCACGACGCAGCCGTTGCGCACGTCGATCGCCGGGTAGACGGTGTACCCGGACGTGACATCGGCATTCATGCCCGCACCGTCTCGACGGACGCGGTCGGCGCGACGGACGCGACTGGCACATCGACGCCGACGAAGTTGGCAAGGATGCGCAAGCCGGCAGCCGCCGAACGCTCCGGATGAAACTGCACGCCGTGACAGTGCCCGCGCTGCATGATCGCCGCGAACGCATCGCCGTGCGCCGACGTTGCGACGGTGGCGTCGTCGACCGGCGCGGCGTAGCCGTGCACGAAGTACGCATGCGCACCGTCGACGATGCCGTCGACAAGTGCGCAGTCGCGCCGCAGCGACAGCGTGTTCCAGCCCATGTGCGGCACGCGGATGCCGGGCGCATCGCGCATCTGGCGCACGCGGCCGGGCAGCAGGCCGAGGCAGTCGACGCCGTCCTCTTCGGATGATTCGTACAGCAGTTGCATGCCGAGGCAGATGCCGAGCAGCGGCACCCGCGACGCGCGCAGCGGCGCAATAAAATTCTGCGCGTGCAGGCAGGCCATGCCGTGACCGGCCGCACCGACGCCGGGCAGCAGGATTCTTTCGGCGCCGTCGTGTTGCGCACCGTCGCGCACGATGCGCGGCGCGATGCCGAGACGTTCGAGCGCATAGCGCACCGAACCGAGATTGGCGCCGCCGGCGTCGATCAGCACGATGTCGCGCGCGATCGTGGTTTGCAGGCTGTTCACAGCGCCCCCTTGGTGGTCGGCAGTTCGTTGCCTTCGCGGCGGATCGCCTGGCGCAACGCGCGCGCGAACGCCTTGAAGCAGGCCTCGACCTTGTGGTGGTCGTTGTCGCCGGTGACCTGCAGATTGAGGTTGAGTCCGGCGGCGTCGCAGATCGAGCGGAAGAAATGCGGCACCAGCTCGGTCGGCAAATCGCCGACGCGCTCGCGCTTGAACTCGCCGTCGAACACCAAGTACGGCCGCCCACCGAAATCCAGCGCTGCACTGGCCAGCGCCTCGTCCATCGGCAATGTAAAACCATAACGGCCGATGCCGCGCTTGTCGCCAAGCGCCTCGCGCAGCGCCTGGCCGAATGCGAGCCCGGTGTCCTCGACGGTGTGGTGTTCGTCGATATGCAGGTCACCCTCAGCATCGACGTCGAGCGCGAAGCCTGCGTGCTTGCCGATCTGTTCGAGCATGTGGTCGAAGAACGGCAGACCGGTGTTCACGACCGGATCGGCGATGCGATCGAGGTCGAGCGACACGCGAATCTTGGTTTCCTTGGTATTGCGCTGCACCGATGCGCAGCGCGGCGCGTCGACAAGCGCGTGCGCGATGCCGGCCCAGTCCCAGCGCCCGCCGAACTGCTCGGTGCGCAGTTGGAAGCCGCGAATGCCGAGGTTGTCGGCAAACTTCAAATCGGTGTCGCGATCGCCAACCATCGCCGAGCGCGTCCAGTCGATGGTGCGGTCTTTCAGATACGGCAGCACCAGACCGATGCCGGGCTTGCGCGTGGTGGCGTTGTCAGCCGGGACACTGCGGTCGATCAGCACCTCGCGAAAGGTAATGCCTTGGCTCTCGAACACCTGCATCATCAGGCCATGCGGGCCGTCGAAACTCGCCTGCGGGTAGGCGTCGCTGCCGAGGCCGTCCTGATTGCTGACCATCACAAACTGATAGCCGGCAGCCTTGAGCTTCAGCAGCGCCGGGATGACCCCGACAAACAGCCGCAGTTTTTCGTAGGCGTCGATCTGGGTGTCCGGCGGCTCCTCGATCAGCGTGCCGTCGCGGTCGACAAACAAGATCGGTGCGGTCATCGCTGTGGCTCCCTCTCGCGCAGTGCTGCGAGCATGCGGTCGTTGTCGTCGGGCGTGCCGATAGTGATGCGCAGCGCGTCGTGCAGCTGCGGCGCGGCGCGCTGGTCGCGCACCACCACCCCGGCTGCGAGCAGCGTCGCAAACGCACGCGAGGCATCGTCAAAGCGCACCAGCACAAAGTTGCCCTGCGACGGATACACACGGCGCACGCCGGACACCCAGGCGAGCGCGGCGGCCACGCGCGCGCGCTCGCCGCGCAGCACAGCGACGTGCGTGCGCGTGACGGCAAGAGCATCCGGCGCCAGCGCGGCGAGCGCGAGCGTCGTGCACGGCGCCGGCACCGGATACGGCGCCTGGCACGCGCGCAGCACCGCGATCAGTTCCGGCGCGGCGATCACGCAGCCGATACGCGCGGCGGCTAGCGCATGCGCCTTCGACAGCGTGCGCAGCACCGCCAGATTGGCGTGCGCGGACATTAGGGTGACCGCCGATGCGGTGTCGGCGAATTCGCCATAGGCTTCGTCGACCACCACGATCGCGCGGTCGCGCAGCCGCGTCGCGAGCAACGCGATGTCGCCGAGCGCGATGCCGCTGCCTACAGGATTGGACGGCGAACACAGGAACACCAGTTTGGCGTTGCTGGCGAGCGCAGCGTCGCCGATCGCGCCGATGTCGGCGCGCAGAGCGTCTTCGCCGTCTACGAGCGGCACCTCGACCAGCCGCGCATCCTGCAGTCGCGCGCTGACCGCGTACATGCCGAACACCGGCGGCGTGATCACGATCGCATCGCGTCCGGCCACGCACAGCGCGCGCACCAGCAGATCGATCGCCTCGTCGCTGCCGCGACCGATCAGCAGCGCATCGGCCGCACAACCGTACAGCGCCGCCAGAGCGGCACGCAGCGCTTGCGGCTGCGGATCGGGATAGCGGCGGCTGGCGTCGTCGACATCAGCCGAATTGGCCCACGCGGACTCGTTGGCGTTGAGCCAGACGTCGCCGCGCAGCAATTCGCTGCGCGCGGACTTGTAGCCGCCGAAGCCGCGCAGGTCCGGGCGCACGAGATCGAGCAATGCGCTCATGGCGCCACCGCCTCGGATGCGATGCGCTGCAGACGCAGCGTGACCGCATTGGCATGCGCGCTGAGGCCTTCGGCAGTGGCCAGCGTCACCGCGCACGGGCCGATCGCGGCGACGCCTGCCGGCGTCGCCGACTGCACGCTGACGAAGGTCTGGAAGCTCGCCACGCTCACCCCGCTGTACGCGCGTGCCGCACCATTGGTCGGCAGCACGTGGTTGGTGCCGCTGCAGTAGTCGCCGAGCGCCTCGGGCGTGTAGTCGCCGAGAAACACCGAACCGGCCGCGTCGACGCGGTCGAGCCATGCGCGCGGTTCGCGCAGCGCGAGGATCAGATGTTCCGGCGCGTAGGCGTTGCTGATGCCGAAGGCGATATCGAGCGAGTCCACCACAATCAGCCGCGACGACGCCAGCGCCCGGCGCGCGATGTCCGCGCGCGGCAGCACTGCCAGTTGATCGACCAGCGCGCGCTGCACGGCATCGAGCAGTGCGCCGCTGTTGGAAATCAGCAACACCTGCGAGTCCGGCCCGTGCTCGGCCTGCGACAGCAGGTCGGATGCGACGAATGCGGCATCGGCGCCTTGATCGGCGATCACCAGCACCTCCGACGGACCGGCTGGCATGTCGATCGCCGCCGCGCCCGATTGCGCGACCTGCTGCTTGGCCTCGGTGACGTAGCGGTTGCCGGGGCCGAACAATTTGGCGCATGCCGGCACCGTCGCGGTGCCGAAGGCCATCGCCGCGATCGCCTGCGCGCCGCCGAGCTTGAACACGCGGGTCACCCCGGTGAGCGTTGCCGCGACCAGTACCGCCGGATCGGCGCTGCCATCCTTGCGCGGCGGCGTGCACAGGATGGTTTCGCGGCAGCCGGCGAGCTGCGCGGGCACGCCGAGCATCAGCGCGGTTGACGGCAATGGCGCGCTGCCGGCCGGCACGTACAAGCCGACGCGCGCAATCGCACGGATTATCCGCTCGCAGGTCACGCCGGGCGCGGTATCGACGGCATACGGCTGCGCCATGCCGGCACGGTGGAAGCACGCGATACGCGCGGCGGCATCGGCGATCGCCGCGCGTAGATCGGCCGTCACAGCGGCGTCCGCCGCCGCGAACTCGGCGGCGTTGACTTCAATCTCGTCGAGCTCGACGCCGTCGAACTGCCGGCCGTAGTCGCGCAGTGCGGCGTCGCCGTCGCGGCGCACGCGCACGAGTACGTCGGTGACCGCGCGCGCGGTCTGTTGCGATGTCGCCTGCGTCGGCCGCTGCAATGCGCGCTCGCGTGCGGCGCGATCGAGCGACGACCAGTCGAGGCGGATCACCACATCAGTACTCACGACAACGTCCTCTCGACCGGCAGCACCATCAGCCCGCGCGCGCCGGCATGGCGCAGGTCTTCGAGGCGCTGCCAGGTCATCGCGCCATGGCACAGCGCCTGCAGCGCCAGGGTGTCGGCACCGTCGACTTGCATCACCGTCGGCGGCTCGGCATCCGGCAACAGCTTCATCAGCGCCGGCAGCACGCTGCGCGGCGCTTGAAACAGCAGCAGGCGGCTGTCCTTGAGCTTGAGCACACCGTCGAGCCGGCGCAGCAGCAGCGCCGACAGCTCCGCGCGCGCGTCGTCGAAAGTGCTGACCGGGCCAGCGAGCACCGCTTCGCTGTGCATCAGCGTGATCACCGGTTTGAGCTGGTTGGCGACCAGCGTCGCGCCGCTGGACACCAGATCGCAGACCACGTCGGCCTGGCCAAGGCGCGGCGCGATTTCCACCGAACCTGAGAGCGTGACGATGTCGGCATCGATGTCTTGCGCGCGCAGCCACTGCCGCAGCAGTGCCGGATAGCTGGTGGCAATGCGCTTGCCTTGCAGTTGCTGCGGCGATTCCCACGCCCATGCGTCGGGCACGGCGATATCGAGCCGACAGCCGCCAAAACCGATCGCGCGCATCTCGCGCGACACCGTCGGCAATCCACGCTGGCTGCGATCGGCGCTGTATTCGTCGAGCACGTTGCGGCCGACGATGCCGTAGTCGCAGACGCCGTCGGCGAGCAGGCCGGGGATGTCGTCGTCGCGCACCAGCAGCAGGTCGACCGGCAGCGATTCGCCGTAGCAGAACAGCTTGTCGCGGCTCTCGCGCCACGACAATCCGCACGACGCCAACAACGCACGCGCCGGCTCGCTGAGGCGGCCGGATTTCTGGATCGCGATGCGCAGGCGATCGCGCGCCGCATGGGCGGCTGGAGGGCTCATCGGAAAACCTCTAGTGCGACGCGTTGCGGCGCGCGGATGTGTGGCGGGCGGCGATGGCATAGCCACCGGCACCGCGTTCGAGCGTACGCGCGACGCGACCGATGGTGGTCACGCTGACCTGGGTGCGTTCGTGGATCTCGCGGTACGGCACGCCGTCGAGCAGCAGCGGCACCACCCGCCAGCGATCGCACAGCGCCTCGATCTCGGCCGGCGTGCACAGGTCTTCGAGGAATGCCGCGATGTCCTGCGACCGCGACAGCTCGGCAAACGCCCGTGCCAGGGCCTTGAAGGAGGCGTCGGCGTCGCGTTCTGGCAGGGGTTCGGGTCGTTGCTTCATTGTCTTGATGTATTAGCGTGCTAGTACATTAACTAGTCAGGGCAACGCCGGTCAAGCCCGGATGCCGGGCGAGGGGTTGCCGTCGCTGCGCTGACGGCTACTTCGGCGGCTGCGTGGCCAGCGATGCGCGTCGCCGACAGCGGACTCAGGCTTGCTTACGCGACTCCGTCCACACCCACGTCAGCAGCACGCCGATAAGCGCGCCGATCATCTCGAACACCACCCGCCTGCCGAGGCCGCCGGGGTCGTGGATGCCGGCCAGCGAGGCACCGATCCGCGTCGCCGAGCCGGGGTTGACGAAGAACAACGGCACCAGGTTTCCGATGTCGATGCCGGCGGCGATCGCCACCGCCGACAGGCTCGCCCAGCCGATCGCGTGGCCTTCCGGCCATTGCAGGCGGCGCGCCAGCGCGTACCACAGCGCAAACAGCAGCCCGCCGATCACAAAAGCAATCAGCCCGGCTTCCAGCGCACCGAGCCAGCCGGTGTGCAGGAGGGCGAGATTCATCGTATCGCCCGCACGCCGTCGCGCAACGCGCGTACTGCGAGCAGTACGTCGCTGTTTTCGACCAATCGCACCGCCATGCCAACCTCGGCATCGAGCGCGCGATCCTGATCGAGGAACGGTATCCGCGCGCGGATCACCGCATGCGCGGCGGCGACCGCGCGACCGGGATGGAAGGCCTCCGCTGCGGCTAGCTCTGCGCGCAGGGCTTCGACTTCGGCCAGGAAACGCGGATAGTCGGCGTGATCGGGCATCGGTGCGCCCTGCACTTTTGTCGCCAATGTGCGCGCGTCGGCGCTGCGTGCGAGATCGCGCGCAGCATTGATCATGTCGCGGCGGAAATCCAGCGCCTGCGCGGCGGTGTACAGCTCCAGCGCGAGCACCTTGCCGAGGTCGGCGGCCATCGACAGCACGTGACGCGCCTCGTTGGCGCCCATCGACACATGGTCCTCGGCGTTGGCCGAGGTCGGGATCGAATACACGCTGGCCGGATGCGCGCGCGTGGCGAGATCGTTGACGATCGCCGCCGCGGTGTACTGCACGATCATGTAGCCGGATTCGGTGCCGTCCTCGTTGCCGATCAAAAACGCCGGCAGGCCGTCATTGGTCGCCGGATCGAGCAGCTTGTTGAGGCGGCGCTCGGAGATGCTGGCCAGCACCGGGATCGCCGCCTTGACATAGCTCATCGCCAGCGCCAGCGGCATGCCGTGGAAATGGCCGGCGGAGATCACCTTCCGCTCGACGTGGTCGGCGTCGCGGTCGGGGAAGATCAGCGGGTTGTCGGTGACTGCGTTGAGCTCGATGTCGAACACGCGCATCGCCTGCTCGACCGCGTCGCGCACCGCGCCGTGCACTTGCGGCACGCAGCGCAAGCTGTAGCTGTCCTGCGGCTGGTGCTTTTTGCCGCCCTTGAACGGCTTGAAGCGCTGATAAAACTTTTCGCGGCCGTGGCGTTGGCCAAACGGCACCCAGTCCCAACCGATATCGAAACTGAGCTGCTGGGCTTGCGGGGTATTCCAACTCGACGGCAGCCAGCTGCGAAACTTCGGTACCAGGTGGTAGGCGATGTCGGCGAGCGTCGAGCCGTCGAGTAGGTCGCGCACCTGCACGGCAGCATGGATCTGGCCCGGATGCGGGCGCAACGCATGAACCTGTTCGTCGAATGCGCCCAGGCGTCCGGCAAACGCATCGATGGTCATCGCCGCGGCGAGATCGGCGGTGTCGAGCAAGTCGTCGAGCTGCTGCAGCGCGAGCACGCCGGTGGCGAGCATCTGCGCGGTGCCGTTGTTGAGCGCGAGGCCTTCCTTGTACGACAGCGTGACCGGCGTCAGGCCGGCATGCGCGAGCGCATCGGCACCGGGCATGCGCACGCCGTCGACGTAGGCCTCGCCGCCGCCGAGCAGCACGATCGCCAGATGCGACAGCGGCGCGAGATCGCCGGACGCGCCGACCGACCCGAGCGCCGGCACCACCGGCACGATGCCGGCGTTGAGCAGCGCGGCCAGCGCCTGCAGGGTCTGCACACGGATGCCGGAATGGCCGTGCAGCAGCGTGTTGATGCGGATGCACAGCATCGCGCGCACCACGTCCTGCGCCAGCGGCTCGCCGACGCAGACCGCGTGGGTGATGACCAGTTTTTGCTGCAGCTCGGCGTGCAGCGAGCGGCCCGACGGCGCGGTGCCGGGCAGTTCGTCGCGCAGCGGATGCGCGCCAAGCAGCTTGTCGGCATTGCTGCCGAAACCGGTCGACACGCCATAGATCGGCTCCTCGCGGCGCACCTGCTCGGCGAGGAACTCCGCCGCGCGCGCGACCGACGTCAGCGCATCAGCGTCGAGTTCGATCGTCGCGCCGTGCGCGACGGCGAAGAGCCTGGCACGGGTGAGCGAGCGGCCGTCGAGTCGAATGGGTTTCATGGTGCGATGCTGCCTGTTGTCTTCATCGGTGCGGTTTCACGGGCAAATCTCCGGCCGAACGCCCGTAGCAGCGTCCCATGGATACGATGCCCTTGGTGACGTGGCCGAAGAGCATCGCGCCCATGGCGCGCTGCTACGAACGCACGCGTTTCAATGGCCATGCTGCACCCGCCATTGCTCGCGCTCAACCAACAGCATCCGCGCAAGCTCGGACTCGGCCACCTCGAATTGCTCGCCGCGGCGCAGGTCTTTGACCGCGACGATGCCCTTCGCGGCCTCGTCCTCACCGCGGATCACCACAAAGCGGATGCCGGCGCGGTCGGCGTATTGCAATTGCTTGGCGAGCTTGCGCGACTCCTGCTGGGTCTCGACATTCAGTCCGGCCGCGCGCAGGCGCTGCGACAGCGACAGCGCGTAGTCGAGCGCGGCGGCGTCGATCATCGTCACCAGCACGTCGACCGAGCTCTCCGCCGTCGCGATCAGTCCAGCCTCGCGCAGCTGCCAGAATAGCCGCGTCAGGCCGATCGAGATGCCGACACCGGGCAGTTTCGACTTGGTGTAATGGCTGGCGAGGTCGTCGTAGCGGCCGCCCGAGCAGATCGAGCCGATCTGCGGATGCGCGTCGAGCGTGGTCTCGTAGACCATGCCGGTGTAGTAGTCGAGGCCGCGCGCGATCGACAGGTTGATCGCGTAGCGCGACTCCGGCACGCCCATCGCACGCAGCCGTCCTAGCAATGTCCGTAGCTCGTCGCGGCCTTCGGCAAACAGCGCGGTGCCGTCACCGAGTGCATCGAGCTTGGCGAGCGCGTCGTCATGACCGGTCGAGCGCACGCGCGAGAGGGCCATGAGTTTTTCGATCGCCTCCGCGGACAGGCCAAAACCCGCTCCGGCCAAGGTCGCGCGCACCGCGTCCTCGCCACGCTTGTCGAATTTGTCGATCTCGCGCAGCACCGGCGCCTGCCGGTCATCGTTGATGCCCTGCCCTTGGAAATAGCCGCGCAGCAGTTTGCGGTGGTTGAGCTGGATGGTGAACTCGCCGATGTCGAGCGCGGCGAACACCGCGTGGATCACCGCCGGCACTTCGGCGTCGTAACGCGTGGAGAGCGTGTCCTTGCCGATCACGTCGATGTCGCACTGGTAGAACTCGCGGAAGCGCCCGCGCTGCGCACGCTCGCCGCGGTACACGCGCTGCATCTGGTAGCGGCGGAACGGAAACGCGAGGTCGTGCTCGTGCTCGGCGACGTAGCGGGCGAGCGGCACGGTGAGGTCGAAGCGCAGCGCCAACTCAGGCAGGGCCTGTCCCGCAGCTGATCCGGGGCTGTCGGCCGCGTCGGCCTCACTGGATTTCGCCAGCGCGCCGGTCGATTGCGCAAAATACACCTGGCGCTCGGTTTCGCCGCCGGACTTGGTCAGCAGCACGTCCGACAACTCGAACACCGGTGTCTCGATCGGCAAAAACCCGAAGCGCTCGTACGTGGTGCGGATGGTGTCGAGCATGCGCTGGAACGCGATCTGGTCGCGCGGCAGCAGTTCGAGAACGCCCGGAGGCGTGCGCGGCTTGATCAAGACGAAACTCCGAAAACGCGTGGCTACGGACAGTTTAGCGGCTGGGGTGGCCGAGCTACCGGAATGTCCGGACACGCGCATGACAACAGCATGCGCGTGTCCGTTGTCGCTTCGTCGGGCAGCCGGTGCCGGCCACGCGGCAAAGCGCCCGCTTGCCCCATCCCGCCCGGCGTCATTACAATGCATGGCTCACCCAGTCGGGGTGTAGCTCAGTCTGGTAGAGCGCTACGTTCGGGACGTAGAAGTCGCAGGTTCAAATCCTGTCTCCCCGACCACTTGCTTCAAGATAAAAGGCCCGGAAAGTCCTTGATATGAAAGGTTTTCCGGGCCTTTTTCTTTTTTGGTGAGCTCGCCGCTCTAACTCGTTGTGAACAGTTGTGAACGGCAATTTCTGCGCCCCATTGTCCCGTATCTGTCCCATGCCCTCAGAGGTACTTACGCACTTCTGTATCGATTTGACTGAGCTAACGGGCTTGCGCTAGGCTCGCTCTGCATCAGTGGTTAACGTAACGGTGATGCCCGCATAGCGCCTAAAACAACACCGTGTAGCCACGGCGCGAGGGCGGGCTGATCTGGGCAAATCTGTATTGAGGGATAAGCCCGGAGAAAAAGTGGCACGCTGGCGTTACAAGCGCCGGGGGTGTCGTTGGGAAATGTCCGAAGCGCACCGGCTTTCCAGACGCCCTATGTGCAACCCACCCCGTGAGGGTATGCCGCCTCAGCTCGGCCTACCCAAAGACCGGCCCTCACAAGCGCGTTCTGCACTTGTGAGGCAAACATGCAGCAGCCCGTACCCTCCGCCGCCGGAAGTGAGCCGACGCTCGTCATCTTCATCGAGTCGGTCGCCGATCTGATCGGCAAGACTCCCTCCACCATCCGGACCTTCGCGACCCACAAGCAATACAAGGACCGGAATCTCATTCCCAAGCCCTTCAAGATGCCGAACAGCCGCAGGTTGTGCTGGTATGAGCATGAAGTGCGTGCTTGGATCGACTCTACCCGACCAGCGATCCCTCCGCCGCCCCGCCGCTCGCCCGGTCGCCCAACGAAGCGCGAACAACTTGAGCGGCAGCGTTGGGCCGCTACACAAACGACGGG
>JBOHYD010000354.1:0-4222 GCA_050737635.1 Luteimonas sp.
GGGGCAGCGACCTGTCGTTCCTGCCGCTCGACGACGGCGGCCGCACGCTCGACTACTCGCGTTTCGACGTCGGCGGCGAGGCTAACGCCGTCGCGGCCGGCACGCTGAAAGCGTCGATGTTCTCCGACCGCGGCCTGTACCGCCCCGGCGACACCGTGCACCTCGGCCTGATCGTGCGCGCGGCCGACTGGTCGCGGCCGCTCGCCGGCCTGCCGCTGGAACTGGTGCTCACCGATCCGCGCGGCGTGGTCGCCAAACGCCAGCGTCTCACCCTCGGCGAGGCCGGCTTCGAAGCCTTCGACTACACACCCGCCGACAGCGCGCCGAGCGGTACCTGGCAGGCCGAGCTGTACCTGATCGGCAAGGACGACGAGCGCACCTCGATCGGCAGCAGCAGCGTGCAGGTGCGCGAGTTCCAGCCGGATTCGATGCGCATCGCCGCGCGGTTCTCGGCGCAGGTCGCCGAAGGTTGGGTCAAGCCCGAGGGCCTGACGGCAGTGATCAGCGCCGAAAACCTGTTCGGCACCCCGGCGCAGGACCGCCGCGTCGAGGCCAGTCTGGTGCTGCGCCCGGCGTTCCCGGAGTTCGCAAGCTGGAAGGACTGGGAATTCTACGATCCGCAGCGCGCCAAGGACGGTTACGACGACAGCTTGAGCGATGCCAAGACCGATGCCGACGGCAAGGCGAGCGTCGCGCTCGGCCTCGACAAATACGCCAAGGCAACCTACCAACTCAGCGTGCTCGCACGCACTTTCGAGCCGGGCGGCGGCCGCAACGTCGCCGCCAGCGCGACCACCCTGGTGTCGAGCAACGACTATTTGATCGGCATCAAGCGCGGCGACGCGCTCGACTACGTGGCGCGCGGCAGCAAGCGCGCCGTGCAGCTGGTGGCGATCGGCCCCGACGCCAAACCGCGCGCCATCGCCGGCCTGCACGCGGTGATCGTCGAGCGCCGCTACGTGTCGGTGCTGACCAAGCAGGATTCCGGGCTGTACAAGTACGTGTCGCAATTGCGCCTCGACGACCGCCGCGACCAGCCGCTGGCGCTCAGCGCCGCCGCCAGCAATTACCCGCTGCCGACCGACACGCCCGGCGATTTCCGGCTGGAGATCCGCGACGGCAAAAACCTCGCGCTCAACCGCATCGACTACTCGGTCGCCGGCAATGCCAACGTCAGCAAGTCGCTCGACCGCAACGCCGAGCTGACCCTGTCATTGTCCAAACCCGGCTACGCGCCCGGCGACGACATCGCCATCAGCGTGCGCGCGCCGTATGCCGGCTCCGGCCTGATCACCATCGAGCGCGACCGCGTCTACGCGCATGCCTGGTTCACCGCCGACACCACCAGTTCGGTGCAGCACATCACCCTGCCCAAGGACTTCGAGGGCAACGGCTACGTCAACGTGCAGTTCGTGCGCGATGCGGATTCCGACGAGGTGTTCATGAGCCCGTTGTCCTACGGTGTGGCGCCGTTCGCCGTCGACCGCACGCTGCGCACGCAGCCGTTGAGCATCGACGTGCCCAATCTCAACCGGCCGGGCGCCGACATCCCGCTGACCATCCGTACCGAAGGCCGTGCGCGAGTGATGGCGTTTGCGGTCGACGAGGGCATCCTGCAGGTCGCGCGCTACCGCGTCGGCGATCCGCTCGACACCTTTTTCGCCAAGAAGATGCTCGAGGTCAATACCGCGCAGATCCTCGACCTGATCCTGCCCGAGTTCAGCCGCTTGACCGGCATGGCCGCGCCCGGCGGCGACGGCGACTCCGATCTCGCCAAAAACCTCAATCCGTTCAAGCGCAAGAGCGAGAAGCCGGCGACGTGGTGGTCGGGGCCGATCGACGTCGACGGCGAGCGCACGCTGCACTTCACGCTGCCGGATTATTTCAACGGCCGCGTGCGCGTGGTGGTGGTCGCGGTGAGTCCGCAGCGCATCGGCCTGGCCGAAACCACCGCGCTGGCGCGCGGCGATTTTGTGCTGACGCCAACGGTGCCGACCCACGTCGCGCCCGGCGACGAGTTCGAACTGCCGATCGGCGTCGCCAACACTATCGAGGGAGGCGGTAGCGCCGCACTGCCGGTCAGCGTCAGCCTGACGGTGCCGCCGTCGCTAAGCGTGGTCGGCAGCAAGGCCGCGACCCTGCAGCTCGCCAGCGGCCGCGAATCCACCGCGCGCTTGCGTCTGCGCGCCGGCACGCGGCTGGGCGCGGCGCAGGTGACTCTGGTCGCGCAGTCCGGCCGCTACCGCGCCACGCGACGCATCGCGCTGTCGATCCGTCCGGCCACCGCCGCGCGTCAGCAACTGCGCGTCGGCTCAACCGCCAAGGTGCTCGACTTCAGCACGCTGCGCGCGATGTACGAGCAACGCGCCACCCGCCAGTTCAGCGCCTCGGCGTCGCCGTTTGTCGCGGTCGACGGGCTCACCGCCTATCTGCGCGACTACCCGCATCTGTGCACCGAGCAGATCGTCAGCGCGGCAATGCCGGGGCTGATCGACGCCGCGCATCCGGAATTCGGCCTGCTGCCGGCAGCGGCCAAGGGTGCGGTCGCGGCGAGTCCGATCGACACGCTGCGCTCGCGGCAGAACAACGACGGCGGTTTCGGGCAGTGGCTGGCGACGCCGGAGGTCGATCCCTTCGTGTCCGCGTACGCGGCGTTCTATCTGATCGAGGCGCGCGAGCGCGGGCAGGCGGTGCCGCCCGACAGCCTCGACGCCGCCAACCGCTATCTGCGCACGATGGCCGCCGACCGCGCGCTGACCCAACTATGGCAGCTGCGCGCACGCGCGCTGGCGGCGTACCTGCTGGTGCGCCAAGGCGACAGCGCCGGCAATCTGCTCGCCGCGGTGCGCCAGCAGCTCGAGCGCGACTATCCCAAGCAGTGGCAAAACGACGACGTCACCGCAATGGTCCTCGCGTCGAGCTACCGGTTGCTGCAGCAGGACGCGCCGGCGCGCGCGTTGGCGACCACCGCGCTCGGCCACGCCAACGCGGCGGCGTCTGCGGACGTCAGCGGCTTTGCGCATTACTTTGACCCCGGCATCGAGCAGGCGTGGACGGTGTACCTGCTGCACAAGCACTTCCCCGAACTTGGCAAACAGCTGTCCAACCGCGCGATCGACCGCCTGCTGCAGCCGCTGCGCAACGACACCTACAACACGCTGTCCTCGGCGCTGACCCTGCTCGCGCTGGAGACTTACGGCAACAGCAACGCCGGCACCGCACCGCCGACGCTGCAGGCCTTCAGCGCCGACAAGCGCCTGCGCCAGATCGGCACGATGACCGGCGTGCTGCGCCGCGCGAGGTATGCGGTCAGCGACACGCGCCTGCGGGTGACGCCGACCGCCGGCAGCACCGCGTGGTATGCGCTCACCCAAACCGGCTTCGACCGCACCGCGGTGCCGGCGGTGCAGGACCAGGGGCTGGAGGTGATCCGCGACTACCTCGACGACGCCGGCAAACCGGTCACCGACGTCACGCTCGGTGCCGAGGTCACCGTGCGCCTGCGCGTGCGTGCGCTCGGCGCGCAGTCGCGCGGCGACATCGCGATCGTCGATCTGCTGCCCGGCGGTTTCGAGACGGTACTGCAGACCCCGGCGCAGACCACCGAGCCGGTTACCGGCGATGCCGCGCCGGATCGGGGCAGCGAGCCCCCCGACGGCAACGGCGACGGCGGCGACAGCGGCTCCGAACCGCCGGCCGCCACGCTTGCGCTGCCGGGGTCGACGTTCGTGCCGATCCACATCGAGCCGCGCGAGGACCGCGTGCTGCTGTACGGCGACATCTACCGCGACGTGCGCGAGTTCAAATACCGCCTCCGCGCCGGCAACGTCGGCAGCTTCGCGGTGCCGCCGATCCGCGCCGAGTCGATGTACGAGCGCTCGATCTACGCGCAGGGCGCATCGGGCGCGGTGCTGACGGTGCACGCACCGACGGCGATGCCGGCCGCCAAGACGACTCCCTAGCAGGCATGCCGATGATCGTCATTCCCGCAAACGCGCATGGCCGGCGCAGACGGCAGCATCGGCGCACGCTTGAAGACCGGCCTTGACCAATGATCGCCGCATCGCAGCCGCCACGATGGCGCCGGCCAGCAAGGCGGCTGGCGTGTTTCGCGGTCGCGACCCTCGTCGTCCTATTCGTCATCCGCCTGCTGCCGCACCCACCGCTGTCGCAGGGCGTGCCGCAGTCGGTCGAGGTCGGCGACCGCCACGGCACGCTGCTG
>JBOHYD010000355.1:0-8609 GCA_050737635.1 Luteimonas sp.
GAGTAATAGCGCACGCCGTTGACCACGGCTGCGCCGTTGCCGCAACGCGTGCTCGGCTGCCCCTGCGGATGCAGCGCGTTGAACGCGGCAGAGCTCGCGGTGCTGAGCGACTGCAACGCGGCGATCGCATCCTGCGGATCGGCGTCGCCGGACAGGAACTCGATGACGTTGCCGATCGCCGTCACCAGCCCGGCGATGATCGTCTGACGCAGGCTGCCGTCGGGTGCGCCGTCGCTGATCGCATCGGCTACCTTGCTGCCGGTGTGCGGCGCGCCGACTGTGGTGACCGACGCGACCAGATCCGGCCGCACTGAGGCGACGTAGCGCGCGGTCGGGCCGCCCTGGCTGTGGCCGATCAGGTTGAACTTGGCAACGCCGTGCAGCGCCTTCAGGGTGTCGAGTTCGGCGATGACCTGTTCGCCGCGCAGCGTCGAGATGTTCACCGACGACACGTTGACCGCATACACCGTCGCGCCGCCGGCGCGCAGCTCTTGCGGGATCATGAACCAGTAGTCGTAACTGCCCAGCACCTGGTCGAAGCCGAGCAGGCCGTGGACCAGCACCAACGGATAGCGCGTTTGCGTATACGTGCTTTGTGCAAAGACCGGCACGGCTAGCAGGCACAGCATCAACAGTGCGATAAGTCGTTGCGACAACGAGCATCGCGACAGGGGCGTCGGCATGATCTCTTCCATAGATACGGCACAGTATGGTGCCGCCCAAACTATCGCACAGCGCGCCGAAGCGATCACGTTGCACCGCAACATTCGCACACACGTCGCGTCCATCGGGCTCACCGCGTGTGTCCCAAGGGTTGCCGTCCGTAACGCAGCACTGGTCTGCAATCGCGTGCATTCAGCAATTCCCGGCAACAGCTGTCCGACACGCGCGGGTTTAGAATCGCGCAACTCCAACGGCAAACAACCGCGCGTATGAGCACGCCCGTCCTGCACACGCCCGCTCCGATCGCATCCGCGCCTGCCGCGCCTGCCGCGCAGCCCGACACATCGCCGCTGCGCTTCGTGACCGCCGCCAGTCTATTTGACGGTCACGACGCCGCGATCAACATCATGCGCCGGCTGATCCAGGCCCAAGGTGTGGAGGTCATCCACCTCGGCCACAACCGCAGCGTCGAGGATGTAGTCCGCGCGGCGCTGCAGGAGGACGCCGACGCGATCGCGCTCTCAAGCTATCAGGGCGGTCACGTCGAATACTTCAAGTACATGGTCGACATGTTGCGCGAGCGCGATGCACCGCACATCCGCGTGTTCGGCGGTGGCGGCGGCACGATCACCCCCGAGGAGATCCGCGAACTCGAAAGCTACGGCGTCGAGCGCATCTATCACCCCAACGACGGCATGAAGATGGGGTTGGTGGAGATGATCGCGGATGTGGTGGCGCGCGCGAAGCGCGTCCGGGATTCGGGACTCGGGACTCGGGACTCGGGACTCGGGAAAACGGCAAGGCCGGACATCGAGGATGAGATTGGAATCGGGCGTGTGCTGAGTGCGATCGAAGATGGCATGTTCGATGAAGATGAATTGGAGCGTTTGCGCCGGCTCTGGGCTGCTTCCGAGTCCAGAGTCCAGAGTCTCGAGTCACGCAACCGGCGCGCAGCGCCGGTGATCGGCATCACCGGTACCGGCGGCGCCGGCAAGTCCAGCGTCACCGACGAGCTGCTCAACCGCTTTCTGTCGAGCTTTGCGCAGATGCGCATCGCGGTGATCTCGGTCGATCCCACCCGTCGCCGCAGCGGCGGTGCGCTGCTTGGCGATCGCATCCGCATGAACTCGCTGCGCAGCCATCGTGTCTATATGCGCTCGATGGCCACGCGCCGGCAGCATGTCGCCACCAATGCGGTGCTCAAGGACTGCATCGGTTTCCTCAAGGGCCTGGGCTACGACCTGGTCATCGTCGAGACCGCCGGTATCGGCCAGTCGGATTCGGAGATCGTCGACCTCGTCGACTTCCCCGTGTACGTGATGACCAGCGATTACGGCGCGGCCAGCCAGCTGGAGAAGATCGACATGATCGACTTCGCCGAGCTGATCGTGCTCAACAAGTACGACAAGCGCGGCGCCGAGGACGCCCTGCGCGACATCCGCAAACAGTGGAAGCGCAACCGTGTCGCGTTCCAGACCAAGGACGAAGACGTGCCGGTGTATCCGACCATCGCTAGTCAGTTCAACGACCCTGGCATCAGCTGGATGTTCGACAATCTGTGCCGGTTGATGCGCGCGAAGCTGCACCTCGGCCCCGTCGCTGCTACAAAAGCCGGTGCGCTCGACTGGACTCCACACCTCGACACCACCCTCAAAGAACCCCGCGCTACCGTGCTTATTCCCGGTGCTCGCGTGCGCTATCTCGCCGAGATCGCCGAACAGGGCAGGGCGATCAACGCCTCCATCGGCAAGCAGGCCGAAGCCGCCGGCCGTGCGCAGGCGCTGTGGCAGGCGTTGCACGAACTGCACGACGACAAGCTGCCGAAACAACTCGACCTCTATGACACCGATGCCTTGCATCCCTTACCTTCCGGGAGAGGGACCGCGGGTGAGGGCACGGCGGCCGGAAACGCCGCCGGAGTTCCGCACCCTCACCCTGCCCCCTCGCTCGAAGGGAGAGGGGCTAACACCCCCGATCGCAGCCTCCTCACCCTGCGCCAGCGCTACAACGACGCCCTGCAGTCACTCGCCGCGGAGTCCCTCAGGCTCCTGCGCGAGTGGCCGCAGCGCCTGAAATCGATCACCGACGACACCACCGCCTACGCGGTTCGCGGCAAGTCGATCGAGGTGCAGAACTACCGCGTATCTCTCAGCCACCAGAAGGTGCCGAAGATCGCCGCGCCCACCTACACGTCCTGGGGCGAATTGCTGGCCTTCCTCGGCAAGGAAAACCTGCCCGGCAGCTATCCCTACACCGGCGGCGTCTACCCGTATCGCCGCACCGGCGAAGACCCGATCCGCATGTTTGCCGGCGAAGGCACGCCCGAGCGCACCAATCGCCGCTTCCATTACTTGAGCGTCGGCCAGCCGGCCGCGCGCCTGTCCACCGCCTTCGACAGCGTCACCTTGTATGGCGAGGATCCGGCGCCGCGTCCGGACATCTACGGCAAGATCGGCAACTCCGGCGTCAACATCCCCACCTTAGATGACATGAAGAAGCTGTATTCCGGCTTCGACCTGTGCGCACCGACCACCAGCGTGTCGATGACCATCAACGGCCCGGCACCGATGATCCTGGCTATGTTCATGAACTGCGCGATCGACCAGCAGGTCGAGAAATACCTGAAGCAAGACGCTGCGCGCTGGAACCAGGCCGAAAAGACCCTCGTCAAGCTCTTTGCAGGCCGAGCCCGCGCGCAGTATCACGGCGAACTGCCGCCGACCAACGACGGCCTGGGCCTCGGTCTGCTTGGTGTCTCCGGCGATCAGCTCGTCGATGCAAGCACCTACGCCAACATCAAGGCGAAGACGCTGGCCACCGTGCGCGGCACCGTGCAGGCCGACATTCTCAAGGAAGACCAGGCCCAGAACACTTGCATCTTCAGCACCGAGTTCGCGCTGCGGATGATGGGCGACATCCAGCAGTACTTTGTCGACCAGAAGGTGCGCAACTTCTACTCGGTGTCGATCTCCGGTTACCACATCGCCGAGGCCGGGGCCAACCCGATCAGCCAGCTCGCTTTTACCTTGAGCAACGGCTTTACCATCGTCGAGTACTACCTCGCTCGCGGCATGCACGTCGACGACTTCGCGCCCAACCTGTCGTTCTTCTTCTCCAATGGCATGGACCCGGAATACACCGTCATCGGCCGCGTCGCCCGTCGCATCTGGGCACGCGCCATGCGCGAGCGCTACGGTGCCAACGAGCGCAGCCAGATGATGAAGTACCACGTGCAGACATCGGGGCGCTCGCTGCACGCGCAGGAGATCCAGTTCAACGACATCCGCACCACGCTGCAAGCCCTGTATGCGCTGTTCGACAACTGCAACAGCCTGCACACCAACGCCTACGACGAGGCCATCACCACGCCCACCGAGGAGAGCGTGCGCCGCGCCGTCGCGATCCAGATGATCATCAACAAAGAGCTCGGCCTCAACTTCAACGAGAACCCCTGGCAGGGCAGCTTCGCCGTCGACTACCTCACCGATCTCGTCGAGGAAGCCGTCTACGCCGAGTTCGAGGCGATCAGCGAGCGCGGCGGCGTGCTCGGCGCGATGGACACCATGTACCAGCGCGGCAAGATCCAGGAAGAGTCGATGTATTACGAGCATAAAAAGCACGACGGCTCGCTGCCGTTGGTCGGCGTCAATACCTTTCTGCCGAAGGAGCATGGCGGCGAGATCGCCACCGAGATCGAACTGATCCGCAGCACCGAGGAAGAGAAGGGTCAGCAGATCGCCAACGTGCGGCACTGGCAACAGGCGCGCAATGCGCTGGCGCCGAAGGGCGAGACTTCACATGCGCATCAGGCCGATGCCGACGAGAGCATGCCCGATCACGGCGGGCCGATGCTGCACGATGGGCACGGGCTTGGTTATCTGCAGGCCACCGCCCGCCATCGTCAAAACGTGTTCGCGGCGCTGATGGAGGCGGTGAAGACGCATAGCCTCGGGCAGATCAGCCATGCGCTTTACGACGTCGGCGGCGAATACCGCCGCAACATGTAGCGTGTCGCGCCTCGTCGACCAGATACGCGAAGCGCTCGTTTGTGCTTCGCCGGGAGCCGCGCCGTCCAGCATGATCCTGAAACGCACACTGCCGCTGGTTATCGTACCCATCACCAAGTGCATGGTCGCGGCCGGTAAAGCGAACTGAACCGCCCCGACTTTCCCAGAGACTCCATATTCTCAAGAGTTGGAGCCTCCGGAAAAGCCGGGACGGTTCACATTGGCTACTCGGCCGTCAACGCGTCTTCCCGCCCAGTAGTCCGCCAGCCAGCTTCATCAAATCTCCGATCCCGACCTGCCCGTCACCGTCCTGATCGAGTACCGCACCGAGCAGGTCGCCGCCGATGCCGCCCTGTTCGGTGACGCGGGCGTGTTCCTGGCCCAGCACCTGACCGAGCCCCTGCGGGGTGGCCTGTTGTGCTGGGTTATCGCCAGGCGTGCCAGGGGCTTGCGAAAATATCCGCTTCGCCAGATACGCCATCACGATCGGCGCGAGGATCTTCAGCAGCTGGCCGGCCTGGCCGCTGCCCAGGCCGGTGGCCTGCGCGACGCCGGTCTGCGCGCGATCCTGGTTGCCGCCGAAGATGTGGCCGAGGATGTCGCCGCCCTGCGCGCCGCCACCGCCAAGCACCGAGCCGAGTACGCCACCGATGTCGAGACCGGCATGGTCTTTCTGCAGCGCGCCGAACAGCGCTTGCGCGCCCTGTGGTTGGCTGGCGTTGCGGCCGAGCGCACCGAGCAGCAGCGGCAGCGCCGCGCCGATTGCGCCCGATGCCTGTTCGGGCGGCACGCCGAGCTGCTGGGCGACTTGCTGCACGGGCGCACCTTGTAGCTGGGAGTAGAGATCGTCGCTGAGGCTGGTCATGGCGGGGTCCTCCAGAGCGCGCGGAATCGCGTTTCGACACTGTAGATCAAGCGTGCCGAGGGGGTCATCACGGGCGTTGCGCGCGATCTTCGGCAATGCGTCGAGGCTCTCGCCGCGTTCGCGATGACCCAGGTGGTCGGGTGTGAATCCAGCGTGGCGGGTTTGTGGTGCGGGACAGGTGCTCGGTCCCCGCTTTCGCGGAGATGACGGGCAAATTGGGGCGGTGCATCCGGCTATGGTCGTTATTGCAGCGCCTTCAAGCGGTACAGCGCCTCCAGCGCTTGCTTGGGGGTGAGCTCGTCGGGATCGATTGTCGCCAGCGCATCCAGCGCGGCCGAGGACGGCGCAAACAACCCGATCTGCTGCGGCGCATCGAGGGTGTCGGGCGACAGTGGCGGCGAGGTGCGACGGCCGGCCTGTTCGAGCTCGGCGAGGCGGCTGCGCGCCTGTGCGATCACCGACCTGGGCACGCCGGCCAGCGCGGCGACTTGCAGGCCGAAGCTGCGGTTGGCGGCACCATCTCGCACCGCGTGCATGAACACCAAGGTGTCGCCGCGCTCGCGGTCGTGGTGCTCGACCGCGTCAAGGTGCACGTTGGCGATACCGCTGCCGGGCGTGGCGAGCGCGGTGAGTTCGAAATAGTGCGTGGCGAACAGCGTGTAGCAGCGGTTGGCCGACGCGAGGTGGCGCGCGCAAGCCTCGGCGAGCGCGAGGCCGTCGTAAGTGGAAGTGCCGCGTCCGATCTCGTCCATCAGCACCAGCGATTGCTCGGTGGCGTGGTGCAGGATGTAGCTGGTCTCGGCCATCTCGACCATGAAGGTCGACTGCCCGCGCGCGAGGTCGTCGCCGGCGCCGATGCGGGTCAGGATGCGGTCGATCGGACCGATGGTCGCGGCCGCGGCCGGCACAAAGCTGCCGATGTGCGCGAGCAGCACGATCAGCGCATTCTGGCGCATGTAGGTGCTCTTGCCGCCCATGTTGGGGCCGGTGATGACCAGCATGCGCCGGGCGTCGATGCTGGCGGCGTTGTCGAGCATCAGATCGTTGGGCTCGAAGGGCTCGTCGCGCACCGCCTCGACCACCGGATGACGGCCGCGGCGGATGTGCAGGCAGGCCTCGTCGACCAGCACCGGCCGCGACCAGTCGAGCGCCTGCGCGCGCTCGGCAAAACAGGCGAGCACGTCGAGTTCGCTCAGGGCCTCAGCGCAGCGGCGCAGCGATTCGAGATCGACGTTGAGCGCGCCGAGCAGGCCGTCGTACAGCAGCCGCTCGCGCGCCAGCGAGCGCTCGCGCGCCGACAGCACCTTATCTTCGAAGGCCTTGAGTTCTTCAGTGATGTAGCGCTCCGCACCGGTCAGCGTTTGTCGGCGCGTGTAGTGCGTTGGCGCGCGAGCGGACTGGCCCTTGCTGATCTCGATAAAGTAGCCGTGCACGCGGTTGTAGCCGACCTTGAGCGTGGCGATGCCGGTGGCGAGGCGCTCGCGCTGTTCGAGATCGACGAGAAACTGGTCGGCGTGCGTCGACAGCCGGCGCAGTTCATCGAGTTCATGGTCGTAGCCGTCTGCAAACACGCCGCCATCGCGCGCCAGCACCGGCGGCTGCTCGACCAGCGCACTGGCCAGCAATGCGGCGTGCGCGTCGTGTTCGCCGAGCGCGGCCGCGAGCGCCTGCAGGCGCGGCGAATCGAGCGCGCCGAGCAACGTGCGCACCGCCGGCAGCAGGCCGAGCGCGTCGCGCAGCGTCGACAAGTCGCGCGGCCGCGCCGAACGCAAGGCGATCCGCGACGCGATGCGTTCGACGTCGCCGAGCGCGCGGAAGCGCTCACGCACATCGGCATCGGCACGCGCGTCGATCAATGCCGTGACCGCATGATGGCGCTCGCTAACCGTCCGGCGATCGCGCAGCGGCCGGTGCAACCAGCGCCGCAGCAGCCGTCCGCCCATCGGCTTGATGGTCGAATCGAGCACGCCGAGCAGGGTGTGTTTCTGTTCGCCGTCGACGCGGCTGTCGAGTTCGAGATGGCGGCGGGTGGCGGCGTTCATCGCGATCGCGCCGTCGCTGGATTCGACCGCGATGGTGGTCAGGTGCGGCAGGCGCTGCTTTTGCGTTTCCTCGACATAGCCGAGCAGGGCGCTGGCCGCCGCGATCGCCAGCGGCCGATCGTCGATGCCGAACGCGGTGAGGTCGTGCAGCGCGAAGAACTGCAGCAGCTGCCGGCGTCCGCTGTCAGCGTCGAACAACCATGGCGCGCGCCGGCGCAGGCCGTTGCGCTGGGTCGCAAAGTCCGGCCAGCCGTCGGCGTCGGGCAGCAGCAGTTCGGCCGGATCCAGGCGCGAGAGTTCGGCCTCGAGGGCGTCGTCGCCGTCGACCTCGTTGACCAGAAACCGACCGCCAGCGAGGTCGGCCCAGGCGATGCCGTAGCGGACGCCTTTCGCCACCGATCCGCCGCGCGCGGCCGCGCACAGCAAGGTGTCGCGGCGCTCGCTGAGCAGGGCCTCGTCGGTGACCGTGCCCGGGGTGACGATGCGCACCACCTTACGCTCGACCAGGCCCTTGGCGAGTGCCGGGTCGCCGATCTGCTCGCAGATCGCGACTGATTCGCCGAGCGCGACCAGTCGTGCCAGATAGCCCTCGGCGGCGTGGTGCGGCACACCGGCCATCGGGATCGGCGCGCCGGCCGACGCGCCGCGCTGGGTGAGCGTGATGTCGAGCAGCCGCGCCGCCTTGCGCGCATCGTCGTAAAACATCTCGTAAAAATCGCCCATCCGGAAGAACAGCAGCACGCCTGGATGCTCGGCCTTGGCGGCGAAAAACTGCTTCATCAACGGTGTGTGCTGGTCGTGGCTTTCCCCTGAGCTGGTCGTTGACCTTTTCTGCATTTGATTCAATACCTTATCGGTTTTGGCTCAGAGAACTGGGGGCAAGATCATCCGTTGCATGACGGTATCCAGCGCCGATCCGCACTGCTGGGGCGTGGCTAGAACACGCCCTGGGCACTCGCATAAGCTGGGTGGGTCATTTCTCAGCGCGACAATTTAAGGGTTCTACCCCGAAATCGCGGACGGTTGTGAAAG
>JBOHYD010000356.1:0-3933 GCA_050737635.1 Luteimonas sp.
GTCGTTGAGGCCGTGAGGTAGTGAAGCCGGGAGACGGGAGACGGAAAGCAAACTCTGCTTGATCAATGTTTTCAGTGCACGAACGCCCCTCTGTCTTCCAGCCTGCGGCCACTCTGCCTCCCGCTTCTTGTCTCCCCCTCCCCCTCTATACCAAGGAACCAAAACATGAAACGCCACCTCACCCTCACCGTCGCACTCGCCGCCCTGCTGCCGTTGTCGGCGTTCGCGCACAAGGCCTGGCTGATGCCGTCGCAGACGGTGATCGCCGGTGAGAACCCGTGGATCACCGTCGACGCCGCAGTGTCCAACGATCTTTTCTACTTCAATCATGTGCCGCTGAATCTCGACAATATGGCGATCGTCGCGCCCGACGGCAGCACGGTCGCCGCGCGGAACGTCGCCGCCGGCAAGTACCGCAACGTGTTCGACGTCGAACTCACCCAGCAAGGCACCTACCGGATCGGCGTGACCAACGACTACGTCACCGGCAGCTGGGACGACAACGGCAAGCCCAAGCGCTGGCGCGGCACGCCGCAGAGCTTCGCCACCGAGGTGCCGAAGGACGCCAAAAACCTCAAGGTCGGCCAGTCGATCAGCCGCGTCGAAACCTTTGTCACCAACGGCTCGCCAAACGTCACCGCGCTCAAGCCCGGCAGCCGCGGACTGGAGATGATTCCGGTCACCCATCCCAACGATCTGTTTGCCGGAGAAACAGCCAGCTTCCGCTTCCAACTCGACGGCAAGCCGGCTGCAGGCCTGGCGGTCGAGATCGTGCGCGGCGGCACGCGCTATCGCAACGCGCAGGACGAGATGACGCTGACCACCGACGCCCGTGGCGAGATCGCCGTCACCTGGCCCGAAGCCGGCATGTACTGGCTCGAGGTGTCCACCGAAGACACCAAGGTCAGCGTGCCGCAGGCCGCGCAGCGCCGCCTGGGCTACATCGCCACGCTCGAAGTGCTGTCGCAATAAGCTTATGCAGCGACATCGCCCTGCCTGTGCAGCTATGCCTTGCGCAGGCTGAGTGACGCCGCCGCACGACCGTTCGTGGAGGCTGCCGCACATCGCACCGCAACCCACGCCGTGCACACGCTGTACGGCGAGACGATGGGCACGCGCTGGCGCGTGTGCGCGGTGTTGCCGCGCGCCACGCGTGCCCTGCCCACGCTGCACGACGCGATCCAGCAACGGCTAGACGGCGTCGTCGCGCAGATGAGCACCTGGGAGGCGGATTCGGACATCAGCGGCTTCAACCGTGCCGCTGCCGGCAGCTGGCAACGGCTGCCGCAGGCATGCTTTGCCGTGCTGCGCTGCGCGCTGGACATCGCCGCCGACAGCGACGGCGCCTATGACCCGACCGTGGCGCCGCTGGTGGCGCTGTGGGGATTCGGCGCGCATGCCGGTGCGCAACGCGTGCCGGATGCGGCTGCGCTCGCGGCGGCGCGCGCGCGTGTCGGCTGGCAGCGCCTGCAGCTGCGCGCGCACGAGACCTCGGCGCTGCAACCCGGCGGCATGGCGCTGGATCTGTCAGCGATCGCCAAAGGCCATGGCGTCGATGCCGTGGTCGATTGCCTGCGCGCGCGCGATGTGACGGCCGCACTGGTCGATGTCGGCGGCGAGGTGTTCGGTGCCGGCTGCAAACCCGATGGCACGCCGTGGCGGGTGGCGATCGAGGATAGCGCCGACGATGCCCTACCAGGCCAGGCGCACGACGCTTGCGTGCTGCGGCTCGACGGCATCGCCGCGGCGACCTCCGGCGACTGCTGGCACCACTTCGAGCACGGCGGCCGCCGCTACGCGCACACCATCGATCCGCGCACCGGCGCACCGGTCATGCACGCGCCGGTCGCGGTCACCGTGCTGGCCGGCACCGCGATGGCCGCCGATGCATGGTCGACGGCGCTGACGGCGATGGGTGCGGAGGCAGGACTTGTGTTTGCCGGCGTGCGCGGCATGGCGGCGCGGTTTGTCGTGCGCGGCGTTGACGGCATCGTGGTCACCGCGACGCCGGCCTTCGACGAGTGCGTCGCGCGGTGAGCAGTGCGTCGATCGCCAGCACAGCGACCGCAACGCCGCCGCGCGCATGGCTCGGCAACGCGCTTGCGCTGCTGGCCCTGCTCGCACTCGCGATCGCGCTCGTGCCGCTGCATGGCGATGACTGGTGGCCGGGCGCGCCGCAACGGCAGCGCTGGATCGCCGCTGCGATCACTTGCCTCGCCTATGCCGGCCTGTGCGCACTGATCGCGCGGCGTGCGCGCCGCGGCAACACGCCGATGATCGAGATCGCGGCTGCAAACGGCGACGCGATGGTTGTCGCCTACGCCAGCCAGACCGGCTTTGCGCAGGCCCTGGCCGAGCGCACCGCCAAAACCCTGAGCGCCGCCGGCGTGACCGCGCACTGCCGCGATCTCGGTCGCATCGATGCCGCGCTGCTGGCAGTGACGCCACGCATGCTGTTTGTGGTCAGCACCACCGGCGAAGGCGACCCGCCCGATCACGTCGTCGCCTTCGTGCGCGACGTGCTCGACGGCAGCGCGGCGCTGCCGGGTCTGCACTACGCGGTGCTGGCGCTCGGCGATCGCACGTATGCGCACTACTGCGGCTTTGGCCATCGACTCGACGGCTGGCTGCGCCGCAGCGGCGCGACGCCGCTGTGCGACCTGGTCGAAGTCGACAACGGCGATGCCGGCGCGCTGCGCCACTGGCAGCACCACCTCGGCCGCATCGCCGATGCGCCGGAGCTACCCGACTGGACGCCAGCCGCATTCGACGACTGGACGCTGCACGCCCGCCGCGAGGCCAATCTCGGCAGCGTCGGCGGCGCGGCGTTCCATGTCGTGCTGCAGCCGCCGGCGGCATCGCCAGCGTCGTGGCAGGCCGGGGACATCGCCGAGATCGGTCCGCGCAACACGCCGCAAGCCATTGCCGCGACGCTGGCCCGGTTCGGGTTGCCTGCCGATGCGCAAGTCTCGATCGACGCTCGCAGCCAGGCACTGCGCGACGTACTCGCACGCTCGCATCTACCGGACGCCGCCGACAGCGACGACGGCGTCATGCCAGCGGACGCGCAAACGCTCGTCGATCGACTCGCCGCACTGCCGCACCGCGAGTATTCGATCGCCTCGTTGCCCGCCGATGGTGCCGTGCATCTGCTGGTGCGCCGCATGCGCCGCGCCGACGGCGGCGCCGGCCTCGGCAGCGGCTGGCTCTGCGATGCCGCAAGCGTCGGCGACACGATCGCGATGCGCATCCGCCGCAATGCCAACTTCCATCCGCCTGAGCACGATCGGCCGATGATCCTGATCGGCAACGGCACCGGCATCGCCGGCCTGCGCGCGCACCTCAAGGCACGCGCGGCGATGGGCGCGCGGCGCAACTGGCTGCTGTTCGGCGAACGCAGCGCCGCGCACGACGATTTCTATCGCGACGACATCGCACGCTGGCAGGGCGACGGCGTGCTCGAACGCGTCGACCTCGTGTATTCGCGCGATCAGCCCGAGCGTCGCTACGTGCAGCACGCCTTGCGCGAGGCCGCAGACGCGTTGCGTGCCTGGGTCGACGACGGCGCAGCGATCTACGTCTGCGGCAGCTTGCAGGGCATGGCGCCGGCGGTCGACGCGGTGCTGCGCGATGCGCTCGGCGATGCGCGTATCGACGACCTGCTCGCCACGCGCCGCTACCGGCGCGACGTGTACTGAAGGCATCGACCTACCGATGATGCAAATCAATGGCTCCCGGCATTTGCCGGGATGACCAAGGAGTGATCCAGGCAGCGCCGTGTGTCCTTGCCGACAGCCTTGCCTGCGCTAAGAGCCTGTTTAAAATCCATCTCCCATCTGCGACCATAGCCGAATGAGACAGCCCTATCCCAGCGACATCAGCCGTGACCAGTTTGAGCGGATTCGACCGCTGCTGGAAGGCGCGCGCAAGACA
>JBOHYD010000357.1:0-1880 GCA_050737635.1 Luteimonas sp.
CTGGACACCTGACTGGCTGGCGGATTTCCCGCTGGAGCCGTTCGATTCGATGCTGGTCGTGCGCATGCAACGCGGCGACACCGCATTCCGCGAACTGCCGGCCTCGCTCGCACCGGCATGGGAGCGCTGGCAGGTGGCCGTCGAGGCCGAGCGTGGAGCGCCGCAGGCCGCGAATCCTTAGCTGCCGCCTCGGGAACGGTGCCAGAGACGAATGGCACTTACTTTAGCGCCCCGTGCGCCAAGCCGAGACGACGGTTTCGCGCGCAACCGACCGTGGCTGCATGAGCAGTGGGAATGGGTTCGCCCGGCGTTTCACGGCTCTGGGCTCGATGCGTCCGGGTCGGTTGCCGACTCGTTTCTGCGCGATCAGCGTCAACAGCACGGCGCAGCGACACGGATCAGCAGCGAGTTCGTGGTGATGCCAGGCGAGCCATAGCTGCAAGGAGTGCTTGAAGCTGAGCTGCCGTGGTTGGACGTGCGCGCGACTTGCGGCGTGCGCCACGAGGCGGCGAATTAGGTTGTAGGCCAGCAGGTAGACCCAGATCTCCTTCACCACCATGGCGGGTGTCTTGCACGTGAGCCGGTCCATGCCGAGGGTGGACTTGAGGTTGCGCAGGTCGAGTTCGATGTGCCAACGGCGCTGGTAGAGCGCCTGGATCTCCGCCTTGGGTGTCGTTTGGGCGCACAGCAGGGTGGTGATCAGTGTCTTGCCGCCGGCGCGCAGTTCGCGGATGGTCAGCGTGCCGGGGGCGCGGTCGTACTGGGCTTGCGACATCCAGTCGGGTCGAGTCGCGGGTTTGACGAGATCAACGAGGTGGTCGCGCGAACCCAGACGATGACCGGTCCGGAAGTCGGTGCTGCAGCGCCGCGCACCGTACTGCTCGAACACGCCGTCGATGCCACGGCGCCGCAGTTCGCACAGCAGGAAGTAGCTCCCGTACAAGGCGTCTGCCACCAGGACATCCCCGGGGTCCAGACATCCCAGCATCTGGCGCAGCAGCGACGGCTCGTCGCCACCCTTGCCGCGATAGCACCCAACCGCCGCATCCAGCACCGCGCCGCTCGACAGACAGATCACCGCCGCGAGGCGGCATACGGGGAAGCCGAGGCCGGGTTGCTGCGTGCGCGCCTGCGGATACGCGCACTGGTTGTCCGGCGAATCAGGCATGGCGAGCGTGGTGCCATCGACCAGTCGCACCGGTCGACTCCGCCAGCGCCAGGTCGACGGAATCTGAGCCGCCAAGCTCAGTCCTGTCTGGCGTACCAGCGTGGACACCATCCGGCAAGGCAGACGGGCGCGCGCACGGCAGTAGCCACCAGTGCGCGTGCTGCCGGTCGGCAGGCCGGCAGCCGCGCGCTTGGCCGTGAAGTCGTTGACCGCCTTCTGACACGAGCGATCCGCACTCAACGCCTGCGCCATGAACATCGCCAGTGTCTCGGTCGGGGTAAAGCGCCGTTCGCGATGCGCAGGCAGCAACGCTTCGACGCGGTCGAGTGTGTCCTCCCCCGTGAGCATGTTGAAGAACGCGTAGGCATCGCTACGCGCAATGCCGCGAC
This sequence comes from Luteimonas sp., assembly GCA_050737635.1. GTDB lineage: Bacteria > Pseudomonadota > Gammaproteobacteria > Xanthomonadales > Xanthomonadaceae > Luteimonas. Next base: position 1,558 of record JBOHYD010000357.1, read on the forward strand.
GAATCGCACGCCGTTGTCGTGCGTGCAGGCTGCGCATAGGATGCATTGGGGCCGGCTCCTTGAGCTGCGGTGTTGTCTCGCAACTCCACCCTAGCACTCGGAGCCGGTTCCACTTTTCAGATCAGCGGGTTGCGCCTAAGTAAGCGCCATTCGTCCCTGGCACCGTTCACGCGATCACGTGCATAGGTCGATATCGCCCTCGGCGAAAGTGCGCGCCAGTTGCGGCTTCTCTCGCGCTTCCCACCGGGCCACGCGGTGCCGCACGCGGTAGACGATCGGTCCACCGTCCGCCGTCGCGGATCGCTCGAGCGGCCGCTGGATGC
>JBOHYD010000358.1:0-8555 GCA_050737635.1 Luteimonas sp.
GCGCAGCGCCTCCGAATCAGCGAGCGCGAAAAGACCAGGTATTGAACATCAATGTCAACGGACACCCATTGCCAATGTGCCGGCGCGGAGTGCGCGGCGCGAGCCAACATAACAAAAACCCCGGCGCGCGGCCGGGGCTTGTGGACGCGCGCGGTCAGGCGAGGCTTACTCGGCCGCGGCCTGCGGACGGTCAACGAGTTCGACATACGCCATCGGCGCGTTGTCGCCGTCGCGAAAACCGCACTTGAGGATGCGCAGATAGCCACCCGGACGTGTGTTGTAACGCGGGCCGAGTTCGACAAACAGCTTGCCGACCGCTTCCTTGTCGCGCAGGCGCGAAAACGCCAGGCGACGATTGGCGACGCCATCGCGCTTGGACATGGTGATCAACGGTTCGGCGACGCGGCGTAGCTCCTTCGCCTTCGGCAGCGTGGTCTTGATCAGCTCATGCTTAAACAGCGACGCGGCCATGTTGGTGAACATCGCATCGCGGTGCGCACTGGTGCGATTGAATTTGCGTCCGGATTTCTGGTGGCGCATGGTCTTGGTTCCTGGTTGATTCTCTAAACTTGCATCGTTGTGCGATGAACGCACTTCAAAATTTTGCTGCTGCCGTCCCTGGCGCGACAAGGTCGGCTTCGGATCGACCGGCCCGGCCATCCTAGCCGGTCGTTCGCGCCCTCAGTCGATGCCGAGGGCATCGACTATGCGCGGTCGCTCACCCCAGCATGCCGTGAGCAGAGACACCGGCCGGCGGCCAGCTTTCCAGCTTCATGCCGAGCGACAGGCCGCGCTGCGCGAGCACTTCCTTGATCTCGGTCAGCGACTTCTTGCCGAGGTTCGGAGTCTTCAGCAGTTCGACTTCGGTCTTCTGGATCAGATCGCCGATGTAGTAGATGCTTTCGGCCTTCAGGCAGTTGGCCGAACGCACCGTGAGCTCAAGATCGTCGATCGGGCGCAGCAGGATCGGATCGACACCGGCAGTAACCGGCTTGGCGGCACCGCGGTCGCGGTGGGTGAAGTCGCCGAACACCGACAGCTGGTCGGTGAGGATGTCGGCGGCGGTACGCACGGCTTCTTCGGCATCGATGGTGCCATTGGTCTCGATGTCGAGCACCAGCTTGTCGAGGTCGGTGCGCTGTTCGACGCGCGCGGCTTCGACTTCGTAGGCGACGCGGCGCACCGGCGAGAACGAGGCGTCGAGCATCAGCCGGCCGATCGCACGGGTTTCTTCGTCGGGACGACGACGCGCCGATGCCGGCTGGTAGCCAAAGCCGCGCTCAATCTTCAAACGCATGTTGACCGACGCGTCCTTGGTCAAGTGGCAAATGATGTGTTCGCCATTGAGGATCTCGACGTTGTGGTCGGTCTTGATGTCGGCGGCGGTGACGACCCCCGGACCGGACTTGGCCAGCGTCAGCGTCGAGCTGTCGCCGGTACCCATGCGGATGGCCACGTCCTTGAGATTGAGCAGGACTTCGAGCACGTCTTCCTGCAGGCCTTCGATCGTGCTGTATTCGTGCAGCACACCGTCGATCTCGACTTCGGTAATCGCATAGCCGGGGATCGACGACAGCAGCACGCGGCGCAGCGCGTTGCCGAGGGTGTGGCCGTAGCCGCGCTCCAGCGGCTCGATCACGACTTTCGCACGGTTGCCGGCGAGACGTTCGATTTGCGGACCGCGCGGGCGCAGGACCTGGTTGGCGTTAGCCGTCATGTTCTGGTATCTCCTGAAGGATCGCCGGAGGGGTCGGCGATACCAATGAAAAGCGTCGAAGCAGGTTTACTTCGAGTACAGCTCGATGATCAACGCTTCGTTGATGTCGGCCGGCAGATCGCCGCGATCCGGCACCACCTTGAAGATGCCGCTGAACTTGCCCGAATCGACCTCGACCCACGACGGCGACAAATCCATCGTCGAGGACACCGTCAGCGCTTCCTGCACGCGGAGTTGCTTCTGCGCGCGCTCGGACAGTGCGATGGCGTCGCCGGCCTTGACCTGATACGAGGCCAGGTTGACGGACTTGCCGTTGACCGTGACGCCGCGGTGCGAGACCAGCTGGCGCGCCGCAGGGCGGGTCACCGCAAAGCCCATCCGGTAGACGACGTTGTCGAGACGCGTCTCCAGCAGCTGCAGCAGGTTTTCGCCGGTGTTGCCCTTCTTGGTCGAGGCTTTCTTGTAATAGTTGCGGAACTGGCGCTCGAGCAGACCGTAGATGCGCTTGACCTTCTGCTTTTCACGCAGCTGGACGGCGTAGTCGGAAATCTTGCTGCGCCGTGCGCCGGTGCCGGCACCGTGCTGACCGGGCTTTTGCTCCAGCTTGCACTTGGAATCGAGCGCACGCGTGGGTGACTTCAGCGACAGGTCAGCGCCTTCGCGGCGGGCGAGCTTGCAGGTGGGACCGATATAACGAGCCATGTGTTTTTCCGGATAGTCCGGCCACGGATGGCCGGTGTTTGAATTTCGCGATCAGGGAAGATCGCAAAAACAAATCCCTCAGACGCGACGCTTTTTGGGCGGACGGCAGCCGTTATGCGGGATCGGCGTCACGTCGATGATGTTGGTGATCTTGTAGCCGACGTTGTTCAACGAACGAACCGCCGATTCGCGTCCCGGGCCGGGGCCCTTGATGCGCACTTCCAGCGATTTGACGCCGTAATCCAGCGCGACCTTGCCGGCTTTTTCCGCCGCGACCTGGGCCGCGAACGGAGTCGACTTGCGCGAACCGCGGAAACCCGCGCCGCCCGAGGTCGCCCACGACAGCGCATTGCCCTGTCGATCGGTGATCGTGATGATCGTGTTATTGAACGAAGCGTGGACGTGAGCGATGCCGTCGGTGACGACGCGCTTGATCTTCTTCTTCGGTTTGGCTGCTGCCGGCTTGGCCATGATGTCTGTTCTCGAGTGCCTTGGATGATCGTCAGCACGGCCGGTTGCGGCCGCGCTGCACGATTACTTGCGGATCGCCTTGCGCGGACCCTTGCGGGTGCGGGCATTGGTGCGGGTGCGCTGGCCGCGCAGCGGCAGGCCGCGGCGGTGACGCAGACCGCGGTAGCAGGCTAGGTCCATCAGCCGCTTGATCGCCATGCCGACCTCGCGGCGCAGGTCACCCTCGACAACAAACTTGCCGATCTCCGCGCGCAGACGCTCGACATCGGGCTCGGACAGGTCGCGGACCTTGGTGGCTGCGGCAACGCCTGCGGCTGCGCAGACCTTCTTCGAACGGGTACGGCCAATGCCGTAGATGCTTTGAAGCCCGACCCAGATGTGTTTCTGGGCAGGCAGGTTGACACCTGCAAGACGCGCCATGCGCGGATCTCCAACTGGTTTGGCGGCCGGATAGGGTGATCCGGCAGAGTGAACACGAAATTGTAACAGGGTCTCGGGTTTTTAGGAAGCGAGTGAGGATTGCGAGCCTGACGCACGCCTCAAGGCGTGCGTTGTGGCCCGTCCATCCGGTCACGGGTGACCGGACGGACGATCCCTAGCCGATCTGGCACTGCCAGGGGCGGCTACGGGTCCCTCACGTCTCTACCGGCATGGGGAGTGTGCCCATGCTCCGGCGACAGACCCTGCTGGCAACGATGCGAGGGCAATCCCTCGTACCGCACCGCCCCGCGCCACTCAAGCGCTAGGACTGGCAGGACCTACTCGTGCGCGAGACCGCCGCCCGAGCCGCCCTTCGATTGTCTTCCGCCTGTTAACCGGGGAAGTAGTGTTGCCATCCATACCGCAGCCGCATTGCGGCCGCTCATTTTATCGCTTCGCCTTCCTGGTTAGGCTTCTGCATCTATCAATCTCGGTGCGGCGTACCTCGTCAGCCCCCGCGAATCAGCTGCGCGACAGTCCGCGTGAGCCGCCCTTGAGGTTGGATTTCTTCAGCAGACTTTCGTACTGGTGCGACATCAGATGCGCCTGGATCTGCGCGATGAAATCCATCACTACCACCACCACGATCAGCAGCGACGTGCCGCCGAACGAGAACGAGGTGCCGAGCTCGGTGCGCATGATTTCCGGCAGCAGGCACACCAATACCAGATACACCGCACCGACCGCGGTGAGTCGCGTCAGCACGCTGTCGATGTAGTCGGCAGTCGCCCTGCCCGGGCGGATGCCGGGAATCAGCGCGCCGGACTTCTTGAGGTTGTCGGCGGTTTCCTGCGAGTTGAACACCAATGCGGTATAGAAAAACGCAAAGCCCGCGATCAATGCCGCGAACAGGATCATGTGCAGCGGTTCGCCGGGTGCCAGCATTTGGCTGGCCTGTTGCAACACTAGCTGGAAGCCGCCGCTCGCACCGCCCTGTCCACCAAACCAAGTGGTGATCGTCGATGGAAACATGATGATCGACGACGCGAAAATCGCCGGGATCACGCCCGCCATGTTGAGCTTCAGCGGCAAAAACGAACTCTGGTTCATGTACGCGCTGCGGCCGCCCTGGCGGCGCGCGTAGTTGACGGTGATCCGCCGCTGGCCGCGTTCGACGAACACCACAAAATACGTGAACATCAACACGATCGCGACGATGCCAATCACCGTCAGCGGGCTCATGGTGCCGTTGCGTGCCTGCTCGATGGTGGTGAGTACCGCGCCCGGCAGACCTGCGACGATGCCCGCGAAGATGATCAACGACACGCCATTGCCGACGCCGCGCTCGGTGATCTGCTCGCCGACCCACATCAGGAACATGGTGCCGGCGGTCAACGCGATCACCGCCGTCAACACAAATCCCATGCCCGGCGTGTACACCGCCTGGATACCGTTGCTCGCGCCAGAGCTCTGCAGCGCGGTCGCGATGCCGGCAGCCTGGAAGATCGCTAACGGAATCGCGCCGATGCGCGACCACTGGGTGATGCGACGACGGCCGGATTCGCCTTCTTTCTGGATCGCCTTCAGGCTCGGCAAAATCTGCACCAGCAGCTGCACGATGATCGACGCCGAGATGTATGGCACCACGTTCAACGCGAACAGGCTGAAACGTTGCAGCGCGCCACCGGAGAACATGTTGAACATATCGACGATGGTGCCCCTCTGGGCTTCCATCAGGCGCAGCATGGCCTCGGGATTGACGCCCGGAACCGGGATGTAGCAGCCGACGCGATAGACGATCAGCGCACCGACGACAAAGAACAGGCGCTGACGCAGCTCGGTGAACTTGCCGAGCCCCGTTCCGAGACCACCCATCGCGCTACTGCTACGTGACATCGAGTGCTCCGTTATGACTAACCATCTGTTCGCTTAGCGGCCGATGCGTCCGTACGACGACGGCCGTCGTCCATGGCTTAGCCTGACAAGCTTCAGGCCGTCCGACCCAGCCATCCATGACCGGGCGTTCCCCAGCACAACGCGGCATTGCCGTGCTAAGCGCGTGCCGGCTCATCCTCGACCTTGCCGCCGGCGGCTTCGATCGCTGCGCGCGCGCCGGCCGTGGCCAGTACGCCCTTGAGCACCAGCGTCTTCGACAGCTCGCCGCGCTTGACGATCTTGGCGCGCTTGGCGGTGCTCGGCACCAACTTGGCGGCGCGCAGCGCGGCGAAGTCGATCTCGCCGTCGAGCGTGTCGAGCTGGTACAGCATCACTTCGGCGGTGTCGTTTTTCAGCTTGGAGCGAAAGCCGACCTTGGGCAGGCGCTTGCGCAGCGGCATCTGGCCGCCTTCGAAGCCGGCCTTGATCTTGCCCTTGCCGGAGCGCGCGAACGAGCCCTTGTGGCCACGGCCAGCGGTCTTGCCCAGACCGGAACCAATGCCGCGACCGACGCGGCGTGGCTCGGTGCGAGCACCCTTGGCTGGCTTGAGCGTATTGAGTTTCATGTCATCACTCTCCGAAATCCTGTTGACAGCGATGCATGGATGCATCGCTCGCGAAGCGCCTGCGCTGCGCGGGAGCAAACCTGGCTTGGCCGGGCTTGCGACGTTCGAGCCGTAGCACGAGTGGCGGGGCCGAACTGTAACGATTATTTCTCGACCCGCACCAGGTAATGGACCGTATTGATCAGGCCCCGCACCTGCGGGCTGTCCTTCAGTTCACGGACGTCGTTCAACTTATTGAGACCAAGCGCCTTGACCGACAGGCGGTGACGCGCCTGCGAGCCGCGCATGCCCTTGACCAAGCGAACTTTGACGGTACCGCTGTTGACGGTGCCGGCGCTGTCGTCGTTGTTCTCAGACATGGTGGATGTCCTCCAGCTTTTTGCCGCGCTTGGCGGCGATGTTGGCCGGCGAATGCATCGCTTCGAGGCCGCGCAGGGTGGCGCGCACCAGGTTGATCGGGTTGCGCGAACCCACGGCCTTGGCGAGCACGTTCTTGACCCCGACCGCCTCAAGCACGGCGCGCATCGCGCCGCCGGCGATCACCCCGGTGCCTTCCGACGCCGGCTGCATGAACACGCGGGCCGCACCGTGGCCGGCCTTGACCGTGTGCCACAGAGTGCCGCCGTTGAGCTCGACGCTGGACATGTTCTTGCGCGCGTACTCCATCGACTTCTGGATCGCGACCGGCACTTCGCGCGCCTTGCCGTAGCCGAAGCCGACCTTGCCATTACCGTCGCCCACCACCGTCAACGCGGTGAAGGTGAACTGGCGACCGCCCTTGACGGTCTTGCTGACGCGGTTGACCGCGATCAGCTTTTCGACCATGCCATCGTCGATTTCTTCGCGGTTGCGGTTGCGGTCGCGGTCGCGGCCGCGCGGTGCTCTGTCGTCTGCCATCTCGTTATGCCTTTGACTCGTTGAGGGATGTACGGCTTGCGGTGCCGCTTATGGTTGTTGAATGGTTCGGTGGACCGCTGGCACCGCGCACAAGGCGGTGGGCGACCGATGCAGCCCGCATCGGCAAGTCAGGCACGGATGGGGACGTCAGCCCATCCTTTCAACACATAGTCGTGAACCCTAGAACTGCAAACCACCCTCGCGCGCGGCATCGGCCAGCGCCTTGATACGGCCGTGGTAGCGGTAGCCGGAGCGGTCGAATGCGATCTTCTCGATGCCGACGGCCTTGGCTTTTTCAGCGATCGCACGGCCAACCTTGGCGGCGGCTTCGGCGTTCTTGCCGTTCTTCAAGCCGTCGCGCACGTCGGCCTGCGTGGTGCTTGCCGCGGCCAGCACGGTCGCGCCGTCGGCTGTGAAGACCTGTGCATACAGATGTTGGCCGGTACGCAGTACCGTCAGGCGCGGCACGCCGAGTTGGCGGATGCGGCAACGCGTCGACTTGGCGCGACGCAGGCGGGCGATTTTTTTGCTCATGATTCGTTTCCTCGTGGAAGCTGAAGCGCGCGGATCCCGTGCGGGAATTACGCCTTCTTGGCTTCCTTGCGTATGATGTTTTCGCCGGCGTACTTCACGCCCTTGCCCTTGTAGGGCTCCGGCGGACGGAAACCGCGAATCTTGGCGGCGACTTCACCCACGCGCTGCTTGTCGGCACCGCTGACCAGGATCTCGGTTTGCGTCGGGGTGACGATGGTGATGCCTTCCGGGGTCTTGAACAGCACCGGGTGCGAGAACCCTAGCGACAAGCTGAGGTCACGGCCTTGCATCGCGGCACGGTAGCCGACACCGACCAGTTCGAGCTTACGCTCGAAACCGGCGGACACGCCCTGCACCATGTTGGCGATGATCGCGCGTAGCGTGCCGGTCAGCGGCAGGTGCGAGTCGTCGTTCGCCGACAGCAGCGCACTGCCGTCCTCGATCGTGACGTCGATGGCGGCGGGCTTGGCGATCGACAACGTGCCTTTCGGGCCGTTGACGCTGACGCTGGTGGGCTGGACGGTGAGTTCGACACCCTTCGGCAGGGCGATCGGCTTTTTGGCGACTCGGGACATGGCTGTTTCTCCAGTGCGGTCATCCATGACCACGACAATCAAAACCGGTCGTCCTGACCGGACTTCTCGATTAGGCCACGAGGCAGAGGACTTCACCGCCGACGCCGGCGTGGCGCGCCTGCGAGTCGGTCATGATGCCCTTGGACGTGGAAACGATCGCGATGCCGAGGCCGTTGAGTACCTTGGGCAGCGCGTCCTTGCCGCGGTAGTGACGCAGGCCCGAGCGCGACACGCGCTGCAGACGCTCAATCACCGGGCGGCCTTCGTAGTACTTGAGTTCGATCTCCAGATCGGCCTTGGCGCCATTTTCGCTCACGCGAAACTCGCCGATATAGCCTTCGGCCTTGAGGACCTTGGCGATCGCCGTCTTGGTCTTCGACGACGGCATCTTCACCGTCGGCTTGCCAACCGCGGCCGCATTACGAATGCGGACCAGCATGTCGGCGATGGGATCAGTCATGCTCATTGCATATCACCTTTGAGTGCACCGATATCCGCTTTCGCGAATGTTTAAGTAGGCAGGGTTGGCCTCTGACAACATCTCATGAGTTCCATACCGGGTCGCAATCCCAGCTACTCTCTTTGAATTCTAATACTCAAGGAGGCAAAGGCGTGGGATTACCAACAGAGACATTCGGTGTGCATTTTCCAAAGCACCCACCTCCTCCTACGTGGCCAAACCCACCACCACCGCCACCGCTACCGCCACCATCACTACCGCCACCGCCACCGCCACCG
>JBOHYD010000359.1:0-6718 GCA_050737635.1 Luteimonas sp.
CGCCTTGACCGTGCAGCTGTACGTGAAAAACGCTCTGAGCGGAGAGGCCATCACCGGCACCTTTCTCAACAGCGACGACACCGGCCTGAGCACCAACGTCTTTCTCCAGGACCCGCGGATCATCGGCCTGTCCGTACGCAAAGGGTTTTTCTAAGTGATGCCATCGCTCGATGCTTGTTATTCGTAAAACCTAGCAAGGTGTTGAAAAACGCCCTGCTAGCGCGGCTAAGGATGGTCGAGCCGACGGAGCAAGCGCGTGAGCGCTTGATTCGTCGGGAGACAGTCCGAGCATGGACCGGACTGGCGGCTTGAAAAATGCACAGGAAGTGCATTTTTCAACAACCTGCTAGGCGAAGCAAAACGCTTGCTCGGCCGGAAGTTTGCCGCCGGAGTCGTCAAGGCCTCGTCAAGGACGCGAGTCACTGCGCCAGCTTGACCCGTGACAAGCCGTTTGAACACGGTTTCGTTCAAGACCCTTAACGTTTCATCGGAGAAAACCTTATGTCAAAGCTCAAGACTTCCCTGCTAGTAGTCGTGTCCGCCGCGGCTGTGCTCAGTGCCGCCTCGGCCTCGGCCGTGTCCTTCGAGGTGTGGAATGGCAGTGCCTGGGTGGCCAACGGCGTCAGCCACTTCACCGGGCCGACGACTGCCTCCTATCTGGGTAATTCGCTGCCTTGCTCTGCGGATTTCACCTTCAACGTGGCCGCCGGTGTCGCCACAGTCACCGCGGCGAGCTTCAGCGGCAACCCGACGTGTACCAGCATCGTGTCGAGGGGGTTGCCCTGGACCGTCACGATCGGCAGCGGCAACGGATCCAGCTACGGCCTGACCATCGGCGGCACCAGCACCACCACGATCGCCGGCGGGGTCAACATCTTTATTCCGGCCCCGCTCAACGCGAACTGCCCGGGTGCAACGAGTCGCGGCCCGGTTTCGGGAACGCTGGTCAACCCGACCGGCACCCCGCCTGCTGCCACCGGCTTCACTTTCAGCGGAACTTTGGGGCCATGCGCGGTCAGCTCCAATCCGCGACTGGCTGCCAGCCCGGCGATCAGAGTGATCCCATGACCCAAAGGCGCCTGGGCTGTCACGAGAGGGCCGGGCAGGCCGGTTGACAGCGATGCTGGCGCATCGTCGTGCCCGAAGCGCGGCGCCGGCTGCGCCGCAGGCGGACGATAGACCGGGTGGTCATGCCGCCGTCGCGTTCTTCGTGCCTCAACCCGACTGTATGGGCTCGCTGTTCGAGCCACTCGCGCAGGAGATTGTCATGTCTGTACTGGGTCACTGAAGGAGTCGTTTGGGAGTCTGCGATGGCGTCGGCGGTCGGACAGCGGTCACTTGAAGCAGAGCGGTTCTTGCGAACCGCTCTGCGATAGCTTGCGTCGATGCGCCGCCTATACCTCATCGCTGCCTCGCTTGCGTTGATCGCCATGGTCTGCGCCTATCTCCTGGGCCGTGCCCAGCCGGACGCGGCGTCTTCGCTGCCGCCCAGGGTTGCCCACCGGAGTGCCGGAGACCTTGCCGCAGAAAAACCGACACCGGCACAACGCTCGGCCAGGTCGGCACCGCTGCCTGTGCACGGCACGCGGCTGGAGAGCGTTTTTTCCGACTTGCAGGCGCGCGCGGATGCCGGCGATCTGGCGGCAGCCACGCGCCTGTACCGCGACCTGAGTCTGTGCGGCCGTTTTCGCGCCATGGACTGGAGCAACACGCTGCTTGCCGATGCGCTGTTGAGCGGGCCGGTCGATGCGATGGCGCCGGTGCAGCTGGAGAACTACAAGGCGCAACTGGACGCGATCGAGTCGCGCAAGCAGAACATGCAGCGGTTACATGTCCTGTGCGACGGCACCGACGCCGGCATGCTGGATTCGCTGGTGCCCAACTTGCAGAAGGCGGCTCTGCTCGGCGAGGCACATGCACGTGCCTGCTATGTGGCGGTCGGGCCGAACTACGATGCGCGCGCGCTGCTGCGCCATCCGCAATGGCTCGACGGCTATCGCCGCAGCGTGTCATCGCTGATCGACGCGGGCATGGCGGCCGGCGACTGGAAAATCGTCGACATCCTGCGCAGCGCCTACCAGCCGGGCGCGGAAGGTCTGCTCAGCGGCGTACTGGGCTCCGATCCCGACCAGTATTACCGCTATCTCAAACTCTCCCGCCTGGGCGCGGGACCGGGCGATAGCGACACGCTGGACCAGCAGCTGGCCGCGGCCGCGGCGCAACTCCCAGCAGAGCGTCTTGCCGAGGCGGATGACTGGGCACAGACGACGTTCCGGCGCAACTTCAACGGTAGCCACTCGGCCGAATCGACCGTTGCCGGTTGGGACGCGTGTGCTTTTCCCGACCAGTGACCCCGCGCCATTTCGCACAGCGGTGGGCGTGCATGAATCGAGCCGGTGTGCCGGCGCCAACCAATAGGCGCTGACGACCCTACTGGATCATTTTCAAGGCAACTCGACCAGCGTCACTCTCAAGGGTGTGAGGCTTGCGCGGTTTGAGGTGTCGATGTCTCCGGCCGACGCCGCGCGCGGCCGTACGGCAAAGTTTCAGGGCGTCGCCACCGCGTGCTTGCGCTCCACGACGATCAGTGTGTGGTTGAACGGCGTATTGCCATGCAGCGGCGCGAATTGCGCCTGCAGTCCGGCGGCGGCGAAGTGCGCACGCAGTGCGTCGCGGTGCGGGTAGTGCTTCGGCGTGGTCTGCATCCAGCCGCTGAGGTGCCCGAGCCAGTCGGTGATGCGCGTGGCGCGGCCGCGGCGGCCGCTGTCGGCCAGCGCGGCGCGCAGCACCAGCCGCGCGCCGGGCACCAGCATCGCGATCGCGGCATCGAGCAGCGCCTGTTGCGCGTCGGCGTCGAGGTATTGCAGCACGTCGAGGATCGCGATGCTGCCGCGATGCATCGGCAGGCCGCGCGTCAGGTCGATCGCGCCGAAGCGCGCATGCGCGAGCGACGCCTTGGCCGCTGCGCGTTCGGCACGCGCGATCTTGCCGGCGTCGATATCGATGCCGTGGTACGCGATCGACTGGCCGTCGGCGCGCAGCGCATGCGCGAGCAGGCCGAGCCCGCAGCCGATGTCGAGCAGCGCCGCCTGGCTGCCGCGCAGTGCGGCGAGCGCGCCAGGAAACAGCGGATCGCTGGCCAGCTTGGCGCGCGCGTAGTAGTGGTCGTAGCGGTTGCCGAACGACCCCTGCGGCGAAAACGCGCGCGCGATGTCCGCTGATTGCTGGCGCGACAGCGTCGGCGCGCCGGCGGTCAATGCGACAGCAGCGTGCGCGCCACCGGCAGCGCAAGGCGCGTCCACTGCGCGTACATCGCCGCCGATGGATGCAGGCCGTCGGCGGCGAGCATCGCGGCTTCGCCGCCGCGTTCGCGGCTGACCGGGGTGATGTCGACGAAGGCGACGCCGCGCTGCGCGCAGACCTCGCCGGCGACGGCGTTGAAGGCGTCGATCTGCTGCATGATCTGCGCGCGGTCACGGCCCGAGGCCTGGCCAAACACGGTCGCGCCCCAGTCGGGAATGGCGAGCACGATGACGCGGCCGGCATGGCCGTCGGCATAGCCGATCGCGCGCTGCAGCAGGCCGCTGAACTCGCCGCGATAGTCGTCGGCGCTGCGGCCGCGGTATTGGTTGTTGACGCCGATCGCGAGGCTGACAAGGGCGAAGCTGCCCAGCGGCGGCAGTGCGTCGATCGCCGCCGACAGCTCGTCGGTGGTCCAGCCGGTGGTGGCGATGATGCGCGGCGGCTCGAGTGCGATGCCGTCATCGCGCAGCGCGGCCGCCAGCTGTACCGGCCAGCGATCGGACGCATCGACGCCTTCGCCGATGGTGTAGCTGTCGCCGAGCGCGAGGTAGGGCAGGCCGTGCGCGCCGTGCGTGACGGGTTTGTCGGCGGCGGCGGTCATCGCGCCGCACCCGAGCGCGAGCGCGGCCAGCAGCGCCAGCCGCGTGGCCTCATGCCAGCGCCGCATGCGCCAGGCTCGGCTCGCTCCGCGCGGCTTCCGCGCGTTGCGCCAGCACCCGGTCGATGCGCCGGAATACCTCGCGCAGCGCGTCGGGCTCCGGCAGCAGGGTCACGCGGAAGTGGTTGCGATAGGGCACGTTGAAGCTGGAGCCGGGCACGATCAGCACGTCCTCGTTCTCGAGCAGCTGCAGCGCGAAGGCGTAATCGTCAAAACCGCGCGCGGCGTCGCCGACCACGCCGGGGAAGGCGTACAGCGTGCCGTCGGGGGCGACCAGATCCAGATGCTCGCTCGCCGCGCAGCTCTCGATCACCGCGCGCCGCGCCTCGTGCAGCCGGCCGCCGGCGCGGCATAGCGCGCTGATCGTGTCGACGCCGTTGAGCGCGGCGGCGATCGCAAACTGTCCCGGCACGTTGGCGCACAGGCGCAGCGCGCCGAGCAGGTCCAGCGCATGGTGAAGCTCGGACGTGCGCTTTACGTCGCCAGACAGCACCGCCCAGCCGACGCGCCAGCCGCAGGCGCGGTGCACTTTGCTCAGGCCGCCGAACGACAGGCAGGGCACATCTGCGGCGATCGGCGCGATCGGCGTGAACGTCGCGCCGTCGTAGAGGATGCTGTCGTAGATCTCGTCGCACAACAGCAGCAGATGGTGTTTGGCGGCGATCGCAACGATGCGTTCGAGCAGCGCGCGCGGATACGCCGCACCGGTCGGGTTGTTGGGATTGATCAGCACGATCGCGCGGGTGCGCGGTGAGACCAGCGATTCGAGCTCGTCGGGATCGGGCAGGAAGCCATCGGCCGGCGAGCAGCGGTAATACACCGGACGGCCGTCGTTGAGGATGGTTGCCGCCGACCACAGCGGATAGTCGGGCGAGGGCAGCAGCACCTCGTCGCCGTGGTTGAGCAGCGCGCGCAAGCTGAGATCGATCAGCTCGCTGACGCCGTTGCCGACAAACACGCGTTCGGACGTCGCGTCCGGCGTGCCGCGCGCGGCATGGAAGGCGGCGATCGCCGTGCGCGCCGCCGGCAGGCCCTGCTGATGGGTATAGGGATCGGTGTCGTGGATGTGGTCGACGATCGCGCGTTGCAGATGGTCCGGCGCGCGGAAGCCGAACGCACCGGGATTGCCGATGTTGAGCTTGATCAGCGTGCGCCCCTGGCCCTCGAGCTCGCGGGCGCGGCGGGCGAGGTCGCCACGGATTTCGTAGCGGACCTCGGACAGGCGTTCGCGGGTCTTGAGCGGCGGCGATGACATCGGCGATGAATGCGGTGAATGGCCGCAAATCCTAGCGGAAATCAAGGGTTGCCGCGCAGACGCTCAGCGCTTGGCTGCTGCCCCTCGCGCAGCGCAGGCAGGAATTGGAAGCGGGATGCTCTCGATCGCCGCGACACCGGCGTGAAACACAAGACAATCACGACCCACGCGCACAAACCTGTGGCCGCGGCGACCGCCGCGACCAAGATTGACCGGGAGCGCGCAGCGCGGCCATGGCCGCCCCTCGCAGCGATCGCGCGAGCGCTGTGTGAGGCGAGCGGGAGGCGGCAAAAGACCCGCCGACGCCCAACGCGCCTAGAATCGCCGGATGCCTGTCGCCTGCCGCCTCGTTTGAATCCCGATTACGCCGCGCTGCGTGCGATCGGCTGGCCGTACGACGGCGTACCCGCGACGGGTCCGTGGGCCGACGTGTTCGCCGCGTATCCCGGCAGCCGTCCGGTACGGATCAGCGAGCAGCACCGCTCCGGCTATCTGGTCGCCGATGCGGTGGAAGACGATTTTGCGGTCGAATCGCTGCCCGAATGGCAGCGTCCGCCCGGCTACCGCAAGCGCACCTCGGCGACCGAAGACCGCGCGGCGGTCGGCGACTGGGTGCTGATCGACGGCGCGCGCATCGTCGCGCTGCTGCCGCGGCGCACCGCGATCAAGCGCGCGGCTGCCGGGGAGCACTACAAGCAGCAGGTGATCGCGGCCAATGTCGACACGGTGTTCGTGGTCTGCGGGCTCGATAACGATTTCAACGTGCGCCGCATCGAGCGCTACCTGCTGTTGGTGCAGGGCGGCGGCGCGCAACCGGTGGTGGTGCTGACCAAGGCCGATGTCGACGGCAGCGACGTGCAGGCCGCGCGCGCCGCGCTGGCCGACATCGCCGGCCAAGCGATCACCGTGCTGGCGCTCAACGCGCGTGACCCCGCCGCGGTGCTGGCCCTCGAACCCTGGCTGCGTGCGGGCATGACCGTGGTGCTGGTCGGCAGTTCCGGGGCCGGCAAGTCGACCTTGACCAACAGCCTGCTCGGCCGCGAGCGGATGAAGACCGCCGCGGTGCGCGAGGGCGACGCGCGCGGCCGTCACACCACCACCCATCGCGCGCTGATCCCACTGCCGTGGGGTGCGTGTCTGATCGACACTCCGGGCATGCGCGAGCTCAAGCCGACCGGCGAAGAGGACATCGCCGAAGGCGGATTCGCCGACGTCGAGGCGCTCGCCGCGCAGTGCCGGTTTCGCGACTGCAAGCACGACCGCGAGCCCGGCTGCGCGGTGCGCGCGGCGATCGCCACCGGCACCCTCGGCGCGCCGCGCTTCGCGAACTATCTGAAATTGAGCGGCGAGATTGCCGGTGCCGCCGACCGGCTGGCGACGCGGCTCGCGCAGAAGGCCGACGACAAGACCCCAACCCGGGCGCTCGGTAAACGGCTGGACGAGAAGTACGACAGGCACTGACCGACCCGTGCCGTAGGAGCGCCATGGGCGCGATGCTGTTG
>JBOHYD010000360.1:0-9298 GCA_050737635.1 Luteimonas sp.
GGCGAGGGCAGGACCGGCATCCGCGTCGCGGTCGGTGCCGCGCGCGTCGACGAGGCGCCGCCGATGTCCGGGCTGATCGCCACCGGCCGCGCCACCGATCTCGACGCGATCGACTGGGCGACGCTGGCGGCCGGCAGCGGCCAGCGTGGCCCTGACGCACGCGGCGATAACGCGCGTGGCAGCGGATCGCCGCTGCAGCTGCTACGCGTCGACGTCAGCGCCGACCGGCTCAAGCTGCTCGGCGGCAGCTTCGCCAATGCCCGCGTGCGCGCCGCGCCGTCGGCGGCGGGCACCGCGGTGCAAGTCGATGGCGACACCCTGGCCGGGCTGCTGACATTGCCGAGGGCGTCCGGCGCTGCGATCACCGGGCAGTTCTCGCGCGTGCACTGGGCCGCGCCGTCGGCACCGGCCGCCGTCGCCGCGCCGCCGACGCCGTCGACTGTCGCGCCCGATCCCGCCGCCGCCGTCGATCCGGCGAGGATCCCAGCGCTGCAATTCACGATCGACGACCTGCGCTTTGGCAACGCCGTGCTCGGCCGCACCACGCTGCGCACCCAGCCGGTGGCCGGCGGTCTGCGCATCGCCGAGCTGCGCACTGCCACCGAGCCGCACAAGATCGCGGTGACCGGCGACTGGCTCGGCACCGGCGTCGCCGAGCGCACGCGGATCAAGGTGCAGGTGACCAGCGGCGATTTCGGCAAGCTGCTGTCGGGCTTCGGCTTTGGCGGACGCCTGGCCGGCGGTACCGGGGAGGCGACGTTCGACGCCGCGTGGCCCAGTAACCCGGCCGGATTCAGTCTCGGCACGCTCGAAGGCCGCTTGTCGCTGCTGGCCAGGGACGGCCGCCTGATCGAGATCGAACCGGGCGCCGGGCGCGTGCTCGGCCTGCTCAGCGTCGCCGAGCTGCCGCGCCGGCTGCTGCTCGACTTCCGCGATTTTTTCTCCAAGGGTTTCGCGTTCAACCGCATCGGCGGCAACGTCCGTTTCGCCGCCGGCCAAGCGCGCAGCGACGACCTGGTGATCGATGGCCCGGCGGCCGAGATCCGCATCACCGGCGCGGCCGACTTGCGTGCCCAAACCTTCGACCAGACCATCGCGGTGCTGCCGAAATCCGGCAACCTGCTGACCGTGGCCGGTGCGCTCGCCGGCGGCCCGGTCGGCGCGGCGGTCGGCGCGGTCGCCAACGCGGTGCTGAGGAAGCCGCTGGGCGAGGCCGGTGCGAAGATCTATCGCGTGACCGGGCCGTGGACGGATCCGAGGGTCGAGGTCGGCAAGCACGAGAACGCGGATGTGCGGCAGGCTGCGGATGCGCCTGCGGCGGCCGAATGATTTTTGTCCGCGAAGGACGCGAAAGGCGCGAAGAAAAGCAAAATAGAGAACGAGAGAGCAGACAGCGCGGCAATTGATGGCGCTGGTTTTGAAACGCACTTCTTTGTGAACCGTTCGCGTCATGCTCCGTGTGTCGCTGTCGTGGCTGGTTGACCAATCCCGCAAGCACACCCGCAAGCCACAACGGACCTCGCTCGCATCACCGGTTTTTCTTCGCGCCTTTCGTGTCCTTCGCGGACCGCACGCCCTTGATGCCCTTGCGTCAAACCCGCCAAACCCCACATTCCGGAACATGACCACGATGACCGACACCGCCCTCACCCTCGCGCAATCCCGCCTGCTGCTGCCGGCCGGCCTCGATCCGTCGCGGCTCGACCGCACCTTCGGCGCACTGCTCGGGCCGGGCATCGACTTCGGTGACCTGTATTTTCAGCACGCGCGGCGCGAGAGCTGGAGCGTCGAGGACGGCATCGTCAAGGACGGCGCGCATTCGATCGAGCAGGGCGTCGGCGTGCGCGCGATCAGCGTGGATAAGACCGGCTTCGCGTATTCCGACGACATCAACAGCGATGCGCTGCTGGTTGCGGCGACCTCGGCGCGTGCGATCGCCCGCGACGGCGATGCCCACAACCCGCGCGCGCTGGTCGCGGGCAACGGCCGCTCGTTGTATCCGGCGCACGATCCGATCGACGCGCTCGACAACGCCGCCAAGGTCGAAGCGCTGCGCCGCGTCGACAAACTGCTGCGCGCCGCCGATCCGCGCGTCAAGCAGGTGATGGTCAGCCTCGCCGGCGGCGTCGACACCATTCTCATCGCACGCAGCGACGGCGTGCTCGCCGGCGACGTGCGGCCGCTGGTGCGGCTCAATGTGCAGGTGATCGTCGAGCACAACGGCCGCCGCGAGACCGGCTACGCTGGCTACGGCGGCCGCTATTCGTATGAAGAACTGCTCGGTGACGGCAAGCCGGAAAAATTTGCGCGCGAGGCCTTGCGTCAGGCGCTGGTCAACCTCGACGCGATCGACGCGCCGGCCGGGGTGATGCCGGTCGTGCTCGGCCCCGGCTGGCCGGGCGTGCTGCTGCACGAGGCGGTCGGTCATGGACTGGAGGGCGACTTCAACCGCAAGGGCACCAGCACCTACGCCGGGCGCATGGGCCAGCGCGTGGCGTCGCCGGGCGTGACGATCGTCGATGACGGCACCCTCGTCGCACGGCGCGGCTCGCTCAACATCGACGACGAGGGCACGCCCACGCAGTACAACACCCTGATCGAAGACGGCGTGCTCACCGGTTATATGCAGGACACCCTCAACGCACGGCTGATGGGCGTGGCGCCGACCGGCAACGGCCGCCGCGAGTCCTACGCGCACTTGGTGATGCCGCGGATGACTAATACCTACATGCTCGCCGGGCAGGACGATCCCGAAGACATGATTCGCTCGGTCAAGCGCGGCCTGTACGCGGTCAACTTCGGCGGCGGCCAGGTCGACATCACCAACGGCAAATACGTGTTCTCCGCGACCGAGGCCTATTTGATCGAAGACGGAAAAATCACCGCGCCGGTGAAGGGTGCGACGCTGATCGGCAACGGCCCGGAAACCATGCAGAAAGTGCGCATGATCGGCCACGATTTGGCGCTCGACGAAGGCGTCGGCGTCTGCGGCAAGGACGGCCAGAGCGTGCCGGTCGGCGTCGGCCAGCCGTCGCTGCTGATCGATGGCATCACCGTGGGTGGCACGCAGGCGTGAGGCAGGCGGGACTCGGGATTCGAAAACTCGGGACTCGCGGCAAGCGCGGTCCCACAGCGCCGCTGCGCCACCGTGGATACCTACGAGCCGCTTTCAGTCCTTGTGCTGAGTTGTTTTTTCGAGTCCCGGCTCCCAGCTCCCAGTTCCATCAGCAGCCCCCGCAGTTCCCGAAACAGCTCCCGCGCGCTTTTCGGCGGTTTGTTGCGCGTGGCTTCTTCGCCGACGTTGCGCATCAGCTGGCGCAGGCGCTGGCGATCGGCGCCGGGGCGCTCCAGCAACAGCTCGGCCAGCGCCGCATCGCCCTCGGCGATCAGCCGGTCGCGCCAGGCCTCGGCGCGGTGCAGCATAGCGGTGTCCTGCTTCGACGCGCGGCCGCTGACTTCCAGCGCATCGCGGATCGCATCGAGCGTGTCGTCGTTCTCGCGGCGCATCTGCTTGGCCAAAAACGCCAGCTGGCGCTTGCGCGCGATGTGCGAGGTGATGCGCTGGGTGTCGGTGATGTGCGCACGCAGGCCGTCGGGGATCGGCAGTTTGGCCAGATGCCCGGGATCGAGCAGGCTCAGCTGCTGCGCCAGCGCCAGCACGTCAAGCGCGGCGCGGCGCTGTTCGCTGCGGCTGGGGCCAAGAAATTCATCGGTCGCATCGTCACGTCCGCGCATCGCGTCATCTCCTTCATTTCCAGCACAGCACGACGGCATTTGATAATGGCGCGCGGCAAACGATCGTATCGGCCGCGCCGTCGGCATGACCATCGCAAAAGGATAGAGCATTGAACGCACTCACGATTCCCGACGTCGCCGCTGCGATGCACGACGACAGCCAACAGCGCCTCGACGCGCTCGCCGACCTCTCCCAGCGCTTGCTCGCGCGCTGCCGCGCACAGGGCGCGACGCAGGCCGAAGTCTCGTGCTCGCAAGAGCGCGGCCTCAATGTCAACGTGCGCATGGGCGAGGTCGAGACCGTCGAATCCACCCGCGACCAGGGCATCGGCATCACCGTGTATTTCGGCCAGCGCAAGGGCAGCGCCAGCACCGCCGACCTGCGCGACGACAGCCTCGACGCGACCGTCGCACAGGCCTGCGCGATCGCCACCTTTACCGAGGACGACGCCGCCTCGGGCCTCGCCGACGCCGCACAGATGGCGACGCCGCCGCCCGACGGCCGCTGGCCCGAGTTCGACAGCTGGCATCCGTGGGCGCTCGACGCCGACCGCGCGATCGACCTCGCGCTGGCCAGCGAAGCCGCCGGGCGCAGCGTCGATGCGCGCATCGGCAACTCCGACGGCGCGTCGGTGAGCAGCGGCGAATCGCTGAGCGTGTACGCCAACTCGCACGGCTTCATCGGCCGCGAGCGCGACACCCACCACAGCATCGGCTGCGCGCTGATCGCCGGCCACGGCGACGCGATGCAGCGCGACGGCTGGTACAGCGTGGCATTGGCCGAATCCGATCTCGAATCGCCCGCCGCGATCGGCCGTCAGGCCGCCGAGCGCGCGCTGTCGCGGCTCAACCCGCGGCAGATCCCGACCGGCGAGGTGCCGGTGTTGTTTGCAGCGGAGATGGCGCGCTCGCTGATCGGCCATCTGCTCGGTGCGGTGTCCGGCGGCGCGCTGTACCGGCGCGCGAGCTTTTTGCTCGACAGCGTCGACACGCGAATTTTCCCGGACTGGTTTGCGATCCGCGAGCGACCGTTTTTGATGCGCGGCCTGCGCTCGGCGGCGTTCGATAGCGAAGGCGTGGCGACGCGCGAGTCGGCGCTGGTCGAGGGCGGCGTGCTGCGTCGCTATGTGCTCGGCAGCTACTCCGCGCGCAAGCTTGGTCTGCAGACCACGGCCAATGCCGGCGGCGTGCACAATCTCGAAGTCGCCGCGCACGGCGGCAGCGCGGGCGGCAACAGTTTCGACGCGCTGCTGCGCGGCATGGGTCACGGCCTGCTGGTCACTGAGCTGATGGGGCAGGGCATCAACATCATCACCGGCGACTACTCGCGCGGCGCGGCTGGTTTTTGGGTTGAAAACGGCACCATCGCCTATCCGGTCGACGGCATCACCATCGCCGGCAACCTCAAGGCCATGTTCGGCGCGATCGAGGCGGTTGGCGACGACGTCGACCCGCGCTCGCACATCCGCACCGGCTCGATCCTAGTCGGGCGGATGACCGCGGCCGGCAGCGACTGACGGTCGGAGACGGCAGACGCTGAAAGCGGCGCGAGATAGACGCTGATCCCGGCGGCCGGAGGCATGTCCGCACCACGGTATGGGACAGGGCCGGTTGGCCCTGTCGCGATTGCCGTTGCTGCGCCGTCAGGCGACGATGCGCGATGGATCAGGCTAGGCCTGCTTGCTTCATCACCTCGGCGGCATAATCCTCGACCACTTTCTCGATGCCCTCGCCGACGGCGATGCGCTGGAACGACACCACCTCGGCCTTGGCCGAGGCCAGCACCGCTTCGACGCTCTGGTTGGTATCGAGCACGTAGGGCTGGCCGTACAGCGTGACCTCGTTGACGATCTTGGCGATCTTGCCGCCGATGATCTTCTCGAGGATCTCGGCCGGCTTGGCCTTGTCCTTGTCGGACATCTTGGCGAGCTCGATTTCTTTTTCCTTGGCGACAAAGTCGGCCGGCACGTCGGAGGCCTTGATGTGCGGCGGATTCATTGCCGCGATGTGCATCGCCAGGCCGCGCGCGAGATCGGCGCCGCCGCCGTTGAGTTCGACCAGCACGCCGATGCGGCCACCGTGCACGTAGGCGGCGATGTTGTCGGCGCCGTTGCTGCGGATCATGCGCCGCACCTGCACGTTTTCGCCGACCTTGGCGATCAGTTCGGCGCGGGTTTCCTCGACGGTCTTGCCGCTGTCGAGGGTGACCGACTTCAGCGCCTCGACGTCGTTGACGCCGAGCGCGGCGCTAGCGACGGCGTCGGTGAAGGCGACGAAGTTGGCGTCCTTGGCGACGAAGTCGGTTTCGGAGTTGATTTCGACCAGTGCCGCCTTGCCGCCGGCTTGCGCCATCGCGATGCGGCCTTCGGCGGCGATGCGGCCGGCCTTCTTGTCGGCCTTGGCGAGACCGGACTTGCGCAGCGCTTCGGCGGCAGCGTCGATATCGCCCGCGGATTCGGTGAGCGCCTTCTTGCACTCCATCATGCCGGCGCCGGTGCGCTCGCGCAGTTCCTTGACTAGGGTTGCGTTGATTTCAGCCATTGGGATACCTCGGAATTCGGGTGAGTAGGAGCGCTCCATGGGCGCGATGGGCGTGACCGGTCACGCCCATGAGGCGCGCTCCTACAAGAACGCGCCTAGCCGCACAGGATGGCGCGGCGGCATGACCTGGCGATTACTCCGTGGCGGCGGGCGTCGCGTTGGCGGCGGCCGGTGCGGCCACGCCGTCGTCTCCGGCCGATGCGCGCTTGGCCGGGGCTTTGCTTCCGGCGTCGCGTCGCGGCGCGGACCTGTCGTTACCGTCGGCGGCCACAAACTCGTCCTCGCGCACGGTTGCGGCCTGCGGCGCGGCGGCCTTGCCCTCAAGCACGGCGTCGGCGGCGGCGCGGGCGTAGAGCTGCACGGCACGGATCGCGTCGTCGTTGCCGGGGATCGCGTAATCGACCAGCGCCGGATCGTAGTTGGTGTCGACCACCGCGATCACCGGGATACCGAGCTTCTTGGCTTCCTTGATCGCGATGTCCTCATGGCCGATGTCGATCACGAACAGCGCGTCGGGCAGGCGGTTCATTTCCTTGATGCCACCCAGCGAGGCCAGCAGCTTCTCGCGCTCGCGGCGCAGGCCGAGCACTTCGTGCTTGACCATCTTGCCGAAGGTGCCGTCGGTCTCGGCGGCCTCGAGCTCCTTCAGGCGGGCGACGGACGCCTTCACCGTGCGGAAGTTGGTCAGCGTGCCGCCGAGCCAGCGCATGCTCATGTACGGCTGGCCGCAACGCTCGGCTTCTTCCTTGATCGAGTCACGCGCCGAGCGCTTGGTGCCGACGAACAGGATCATGCCGCGCTTCTGCGCGATCGCCGAGATGAAGTTCATCGCGTCGCCGAACAGCGGCAGCGTCTTCTCGAGGTTGATGATGTGGATCTTGCCGCGGGCGCCGAAGATGTACGGGCCCATCTTGGGATTCCAGTAACGGGTCTGGTGGCCGAAATGGACGCCGGCTTCCAGCATCTGACGCATGGTGACCTGGGGCATGGAATGCCTCCTCGAAAAGGGAATCCCGGGCGGTCAGGCCGCGGGTTCCTGGGTTGGGCCTCCACACGGGCCACGCACCGAACCCATTGCTGGGCACCCCGGGGCGGGAAACAACCGTGTGTGTGAATTCGCCGATGGCGTGCGGCGTGGACGACCCCCAGGCGGACCTGTGGGGCCGGCGATTCTAACCGCTGGCCTAACCCTGCGCAATCATTGGATAATCCCGCCATGAAGATCACCCTCAAGACCCCCGAGGACATCGCCAGGATGCGGGTCGCCGGCGCCCTGGCGGCCGAAGTCCTGCAGGTGGTGGCCCCGCATGTGAAGGCCGGGGTCAGCACGGCCGAACTGGACCGGATCTGCCACGACCATATCGTCAACGTGCAGCAGGCCATCCCCGCCAACGTGGGCTACAAGGGCTTCCCTGCGACGATCTGCAGCTCCGTGAACAACGTCATCTGCCATGGCATCCCCAGCGAGGCCAAGGTCCTGAAGGACGGCGACATCATCAATATCGACGTGACCGTGATCAAGGACGGCTTCCACGGCGACACCAGCCGCATGTACTTCGTGGGCCAGCCCTCGGTCATGGCCAGGCGCCTGGTCGAGGTGACCCGCGAGGCCATGTTCCGCGGCATCCGCGCGGTCCGGCCCGGGGCGACCCTGGGCGACATCGGCCACGCCATCCAGACGTATGTCGAGGCCGAGCGCTTCTCGGTGGTGCGCGAGTACTGCGGACACGGCATCGGCCGCGTCTACCACGAGGACCCGCAGGTGCTGCACTACGGCCAGCCCGGTACCGGCGTCGAGCTGCGCGAGGGCATGACCTTCACCATCGAGCCCATGGTCAACGAGGGCAGCCGCCACACCCGCCTGATGCCGGACGGCTGGACGGTCGTTACCAAGGACCGATCGCTGTCGGCGCAGTGGGAACACATGCTCGCCGTGACCGCCACCGGCGTCGAGATCCTCACCCGCCTGCCCGGCGACGACAACGACCTGTGAGCGCCGCACCCGCCGCCGCCGCGCCGCTGGCCGAACGCCTGGCGCGCGCCGACGGTGACGGGGCATGGCGCGACGAGGCGCGCGCCGCACTGGCCGGCAACCGCGATGAACTGCGCGAGCGTTTCGCCCGCGGCGAGCCGGTCGAAAAACTGATCGATTCACGCTGCACGGTGGCCGACGCGCTGGTGCGCTCGGCGTGGTCCAGGACCGGCCTCGACGCAACCGCGCTGGGCCTGGTCGCCACCGGCGGCTATGGCCGGCGCGAGCTGTATCCGCATTCCGACATCGACCTGCTCGTGCTGGCCGAAACGCCGGCGCAGAAACAGCATGCCGCCGCGCTGTCGAATTTCTTCGCGCTGTTGTGGGACGCGGGCCTGGCCGCCGGCCACGCCACGCGTTCGCTCGCCGAATGCCAGCAGGCGGCGCGCGACGACATCACCGTGCTCACCGCGCTGAGCGAGCCACGCGTGCTCGCCGGCCCGGTCGACCTGGCCGCGCTCGCCGAGGCGCTCGCCGCTTCGCGCATCTGGCCGGCGGACGTCTACTACGCCGCCAAGCGCGCCGAGCAGCGCACGCGCCACGCCCGCTTCAACGACACCGCCGACAACCTCGAGCCCAACCTCAAGGAAGGACCCGGCGGCCTGCGCGACCTGCACACGGTCACGTGGATGGGCATGCGCCTGTACGGCGTCGGCGGCTTGCGCGCGCTGGTGCCCCTGGGCGTGCTGGGCGAGGACGAATGCGCCTCGCTCGAACGCGAATGGAAGGTGCTGGCGCGGCTGCGTTTCGGCCTGCACCTGATATCCAGGCGCAAGGAAGAACGCCTGTTGTTCGACCACCAGAAGGCGCTCGCCGCGCTGATGGGACTGGAGGACAAGGGCACCGACGACCTCGCGGTCGAGCAGATGATGCAGGGCTTCTTCCGCGCCGCGGCGACGGTGCTGCGCATCAGCGATCGCCTGTTGCAGCGCTTCGAGGAACAACTCGCCGGCGAATCGGCGCCGGTGCCGGTCGAACCCGGCTTCGTGC